>CAYQWI010000064.1:0-7020 GCA_964421165.1 uncultured Natronomonas sp. | reverse complement strand
GCCCCGTAGGACAGAAACGGCATGTCAGCGACGACGAGAATGTCGTCGGTCGCTCTGGTGACCGCCGCAGTGTGTCTGTAGATATCCTCTGTTGTTACGGGGACTGTCGAATCGTAGCCGAGAACGGTGTTCCCGACGCTATCTCCGACGAGTATCATATCGACGCCCGATTCCTCGACGATCGCCGCCGTCGGGGCGTCGTAGGCGGTTAACATCGTGATCGGATCGGTGCCGGCTTTCTCGCGAATATCCGCGACTGTTGGCATGGGGTTATCAAGCAGTACCCTCGATTTAAACGCTCCGTCTGAAAGCGTTCACTCCCTCCGTCTTCGATAGCCGCTGGCCGAGTGATACCCGCCTCAGAATCCACTCGTGCCGTCCAACAGATGCGCTTCGACGACCGATTCGTCGAGTTCGATTCCGAGACCGGGCGATTCCGGGACTTCGATGTATCCGTCTTGAATGAGCGGTTCGTCCCGTTCGAGCAGATCGTCCCACCACTCGACCTCCAGCGCGTGGTACTCTAACACGTCGTGGTTCGGCATCGCCGCGCCAAGATGAACACAGGCCATCGTTCCGACGGGGCTGCAGACGTTGTGCGGTGAGACGGGCATATAGTTCTCTTCCGCGCGGTCAGCGATCCGCATCGTCTCCGCGAGGCCGCCGACAGTCGTCGGATCGGGCGTGATGATGTCGACGCCGTGTTCGTAAATGAGCTCGGAGAGCTCGTGAACCCGAAAGCGGTTCTCGCCGGTCGCGACCGGCGTCCGCGTGCTCTTTGTCACTTCGATTTGAGCGTCCATGTTCTCGGGCGGGATGAGGTCTTCGAGCCACATCAGGTCGTACGGCTCCAGTTTGTACGCGAGGCGTTTGGCGCTCTCGACGGAGTAATCCCAGTGGCAATCGAACGCGAGGTCGATCCCGTATCCGATCTCGTCGCGGACCGCCTCGACGATCTCACGCTTGTTCTCTATCACGTCGTTCGTCAGCCGGCCGTTCGTCCGATCGGGATCGTTGTCTTCGGGAAGATCGAGGTCGAATTTGAGCGCGGTAAAGCCCATATCGACGACTCGCCGGGCCTCGGCCGCGTACGCTTCGGGCGAGTACGCTTCGGCTTCGGCGTAGGCGGTCGCGCCGTCCTCCACCGCGAACGCTTCGCCGGCGTGACAGTCGCAGTAGATCCGGATCTCGTCGCGGTGTTTCGATCCGAGAAGCTGATACACCGGCAGATCGAGAATCTTGCCGGCAGCGTCCCAGAGAGCGACCTCGACACCGGATGCGGCGGTGACCACTTTCCCGGTCGTGCCGCCGTGACCGGACATCTCCTGAAAGATCAGACGGCGGATTCGCTCGACATCGAGCGGGTTCTCGCCGATGAGAAATCGCTTGGTGTATTCGACGATCTCCGAGACGGCTCCGCCGCGATACGACTCGCCGATACCGGTGACGCCGGCGTCGGTTTCGACGGCTATCAGATTCCACTCGAAATTTCCTTCGACGACGCACGTCTTGATATCGGTTATTTCAACGTCTCTGTTCGGCGGGCGGGTCGTACTGTGGTCTGAATAATCTCTCATTGTCGTCCGGGGTCGTGTTTAAAACGGAACCTGTCGGGAGCCGCCCATCCGGATCGGCATCCCCCCGACGTTTTCCATGCCAGTGGGACCCATAGTCGTTCAAAGTATCTGCGTATGTCGGCAAATAATTCCGCAACTCGATACTACAACCTTCCCTGTCGTCCACGTGTAAACGTGAACTTCCCCGACAGAGCCGAAGTCGACCGACTCGTTGACGATCTGCCGTTCCCCTCGTTTGCGAGAGTTCGGTACGACCCACCGACCGAAACGATCGACGACCCCGAAAAGGCGGTTCGTTCGGAACTGGAACGTCTCGACCTCGGACATCTCGATCCCGGTGCGAAGATCGCCGTCGGTGCCGGGAGCCGAGGGATTACCGGGATGGATGCAGTGATCGAGGAAACCGTTTCGTACGTTTCCGAGCAGGGGTTCGAGCCGGTGGTCGTCCCCGCGATGGGGAGCCACGGCGGTGCAACGCCCGAGGGACAACGCGAAGTCCTGGAAGCGCTGGGTATCACCGAAGAGTCGGTCGGGACACCGATCGACGCCCGGATGGAGGCCCGCCGTCTGGACACAGTCACCGTCGGTGACACGGAGATGCCGGTGCACTTTTCCGAGGCGGCGCTTGACGCCGACGCTATTCTCGTCGCCAACCGGATCAAAGCGCACACAAGCTTCACCGGACCGTTCGAGAGCGGACTCACGAAGATGACCGTGGTCGGGCTCGGAAAACAGGCTGGCGCGAACGCGTTTCACTCGACGGCGATCGCCGAAGGCTACGTCGAGACGCTCTCGGCCGCCCTCGACGTTATCCTCGAGTCAGCCCCGGTTCTCGGCGGCATCGGACTCGTCGAGAACTTCGACAAGGAGACGGCACACATCGAAGCCATCGAGGCCGACTCGTTCCGGGATCGAGAGCCGGAGCTACTCGAACTCGCCTACGATGAGATGGCGACGCTCCCGATAGACGACATCGACCTTCTGGTCGTCGACGAGCTCGGAAAAGACGTCTCCGGGACGGGGATGGATACGAACGTTATCGGGCGATATCGGGTATTGAACGCTCCCGACCCCGAGAAACCGGATATCGATCTCATTTACGTGCGAAACCTGACCGAGTCATCGAAAGGAAACGGCACCGGGATCGGTCTAGCGGACGTTACTCGACGGTCCGCAATCGAGCAGTTCGACGTACAGAAGACGTACGCGAACGCGATCACGAGCGGCTCGCTCCCGAAAGCGAAGATCCCGATCGTGGCTCCCGACGACGAGTTGGCGATGCGGATTTCGCTCGCCGCACTGGGTGGGTACGATCCCGAGACGGTCCGTATCGTCTGGATCAAAAACACGCAAAAGCTCGACGAGTTCTACGTCTCAGAATCACTCATCGACGAGCTCCCGGATGCGGCGACTGTCGTCGGACGGGAGCGGCTCGCCTTCCCCGGTGGCGACCGCTCGTTCGATCCGGAGTAGTTACGTCACGTTTCGATCGGCGCGAACGTGAATAACAGCTCGTCGTCGCCGCGCTGTTCGACGCCGAGTTCCACCGGATCACCGCGTTCGACGCCTTCGGCGTTCCGAAGCTGTCCGGTGAGACGAACACCGTCTTCGAATTCGGCGATGACCACCGTGTACGGCGTCTCACCGCTGAACTTGGGGATCGTCGCTTCGATCTTCGTGGACGCGACGACGCTGGCTCCGTTCGAAAGATCCGCTTCGACAAGTTCCGAAGACCCACACGCCGGACAGAGTTGTCTCGGCGGGAGCATCGCGTCATCACAGGACGCACACCGGAGATAGATCGGCTCGCCGTCGTCGATTCGCCCTCCGAACTCGAGATACCAGGCCGCAGTCATCGGCCCGCCTCCAGGATGTGAACGACCGCGCTGGCGCCGCTTCCGCCCACGTTGTGGGTCAGACCGATCTCCGCACCGTCGACTTGATTCGGATGTCGGCCTTCGAGTTGCTTCGTGATCTCGACGATCTGTGCGGCGCCGGTCGCACCGACCGGGTGACCCTTCGCGATGAGTCCTCCGGAGGTGTTCACCGGAATTCGACCGTCAAGGGCCGTTTCGCCGTCGACTGCCGCCGCCGCTCCCTCACCACGATCGAAGAATCCGAGCGATTCGATCGCGAGAATTTCGGCGATCGTAAAGCAGTCGTGGACCTCACAGACGTCGATATCCCCGGGGCCGACACCGGCGTCGTCGTACGCTCGATTCGCCGCCCGCTCCGCGGCGCGGGTTCGGGCCAACTCGCCTCGATCCTGCAGTGCAATGGTGTCACCGGCCTGGCCGCTCCCGGCGACAGTTACCGCCGGGTCGAGTCCGTTGGCGTCGGCGTACGATGACGAAACGAGAACGACCGCGCTCGCGCCGTCGGTGATCGGACAGCAGTCTTTCATACCCAGCGGGGACGCGATCGGCCGCGCTTCGAGAACCTCGTCGATGGACACCGCTTCTTGAAACTGCGAGATCGGATTCGAGACGCCGTTGTCGCGATTTTTCACGCTGACCGCGGCGAGGTCCTCTCTCGTCGCGTCGAATTCGGAGAGGTACTCCTGCGCCATCAGCGCGTAGATACCGGGGAACGTCAGTCCGGCCTCGTTTTCGTACTCGTTGTCGGCTGCGTTGGCTAACGCGTCCGTGATCTCTTCGATCCCCTTCGAGAACATGATCTCGACGCCGCCCACGAGTGCGACATCGTAAACGCCGGCTTCGATCGCCTGCGTCGCCTGTCGAACGGCGGCCCCGGACGAGGCGCAGGCGCTCTCTACCGTGGACGACGCTGCCTCCGGAACGCCGACGTAATCTGCCATCAGTGCGCCCATGTGGCCCTGATCGTCCGTGAGCGCTCCCATGAAGTTCCCCACGTACACCGATTCGATGTCCGAAAGGGCACACTCGCTTTCAGAGAGAGCCTCCGTGGCTGCGTCCACGAAGAGCTCTCGGGCCGACGATTCGGGATGCTTGCCGAAGTTCGTGCTGGCGGCACCAGCGACTGTCGCGGTCATATCAGTAGCTACGAAAACGAGCCTCAAAACGTCACTTCCCGTTCTCACCGGACGAGAGCGGAGGTGAATGAACCATCCGCCGACGAGGAATCTTAAAACGCCGTCCAGCCGCCGTCGACCGGGATATTCGCACCTGTTATATACGACGCACCGTCGGACGCGAGAAACGCCGCGAGCGGCGCTATCTCTTCGGGATCTGCGGGACGGTCCATCGGCGTCCGGGCTTTGAGGAACTCGTAAAACCGGTCTTGGTCCAACAGGTCGTCGGTCATCGGCGTTCGAACGAACCCGGGACAGATTCCGTTTACGCGCACGTTCTCGGGCGCGTAATCGACCGCGACCTGCTGGGTGAAATTGACGACGCCGCCTTTCGAGGCCGAGTAGGCCGTTGCCCCTTTGCCGCCGCGAAGTCCGTAGATGGACTCGATGTTGACGATACACCCCTCCGTTTCGATCAGGTGTGGAAGCGCCGCTTTCGATCCGTACATGACGCCGTCGAGGTTCGTTTCGATGACGTTTCGCCACTCGTCGAGACTCATGTCTGCGAGCCTCGATTCGCTTCCCAACCCCGCGTTGTTCACCATGACGTCGAGTGTTCCGTAGTCTTCGACCACCCCCTCGACGAGCGATTCGACCTGCTCGTACTCGCGAACGTCGCACTGTCTGTACTCACAGCCGACCTCGCTTGCCGTCTCCTCTCCGATCTCTTCGCGTCGACTGGCGATAACGACCTCCGATCCCTCCTCGACGTACTCCGCCGCGATCGCTTTCCCGATACCAGTCGAGCCGCCAGTGACGATCGAAACCGTGTCCGATAGCATACGTCGAATACGGCCATTACGCCGATAGTCACCGGTGTCCGTTCTCGGTCGGTGATACGGGTGAGAACATGTTTATAAATGAACGCAGAGTGCTTCGTGGGGTCCGAGAGAGCGAGGCTTTCCCGTGATCGGTCGAAGCAAAGGTGTTCACAGAAACGGATGGCCTAATATGCCGACCCTTAGCCGTCAGTTCGCGACGGTCCGCACGTCTTCGAGGATGGCGTTCGGACGGGTCTCCTCCCGGCTTCCGACGACGTTGGGGTACGATCGTTCGGTGATCCCCTCGCCGTTGACCAAAAAGAACATGTAGTAGTGAACGCCGGGGCCCTCCTCTTCGTCCCCGTCATCACCGTGATCGTGGTCGTCGTGAACTTCCGCCGGGACGCCGAAGTGGTCGTTGACGAGCTCTATCGCGTCGTCGGCGGTCTCGGGTCGGAGGAACCGGAAGTTCCCGGCGTCGAAATCCATATCGAACACTTCAGCGTACTCGCGAAGGACGTCCGGCGTGTCGGTGTCCGGATCGAACGTGATCGCGAGCAAGTTGATGTTATCCGCGTATCCCTGCTCTGCGGCGTCCGCTTGGATCATCCGCAGTAGCTGCATGAGCGTCCCACACTGGTCCACACAGGACGTGTAGATGAACGTCATCACGAACGGCGTCCCGCGGAGGTCCTCGGAGGAAACTGTCGTGTCCGCGTGTGGGTCCGGCAGTTCGAACTCGGGGAACTCCTCGCCGTGGATGGGGTGGATCGGATCGCCCCGGGATTGCTCCGGTTCCCCCAACGCGGTGTCACTGCCGACGAACGGAACCGAGTCCAGACAGCCGGCCATTCCGGCCGTGCCGAGCGCTCCGACCGCCCCAAGGTAGTGTCTTCTGTTCATATTCTTTGTTGTGGTTCTTGACCTGCGTCGTTTGTGTACTTTCTCATTTTGCACGTCGGGACTGATGGCCGAACGATCTGTACGCGGATTACGAAGATACTGTACTACGGGTTTATTCTGCGGATTCCGTCTCCTCGCCGAGTTCTTCCTCTGTGAGTGATACCGGAGGCTCGACGTATCCTCGAAGCAGTGCCACGCCGACGAGTACGACTGCCGCAAAGATCGCGATCGGAACGAGCGTTACGATCCCGTATATTTCGAGGAACCACCGTAGTTCCATTAGCGCGATGACGACGAACATCACGAGAAAGACCCATCCGAGTCGTGAGAGCTTCATACCAACACCTCCAGCGCAGAGAGCATGCCGGGACCGAAGAGTCCGCCTCGGGTGATGATTCCAGCGAGCGGCAGCGAGTACGCAATGATCACCAGCACGATCGCGATGAGCGTCCACAGCTTCAGGTTATCGAGCACCTTCGGACTG
Organism: uncultured Natronomonas sp.; assembly: GCA_964421165.1. Classification (GTDB taxonomy): domain Archaea; phylum Halobacteriota; class Halobacteria; order Halobacteriales; family Haloarculaceae; genus Natronomonas. Next base: position 243 of record CAYQWI010000064.1, on the reverse strand, counting down.
TCCTCGGCTCCCGAAATGGCTGGCGGAAGTACGCCGCTGGGGATTCCGTCGCGCTTGCCGGCAAAGGCCGTCAGCCCGATGTTACCGATGAAAAGCGCCAGCGAGACGGTGAGCAAGACACCGCCAAGCGCGAGCTGGATGTTGAGCTCGTTCATCACCGACGCGCTGGCGAAGTCGAAGCCTTCGAACTGCGGTTCGGCCGTTCGGCGAGGCACGCCCAAAAGCCCCTGCACCGTCATCGCG
>CAYQWI010000063.1:1438-8490 GCA_964421165.1 uncultured Natronomonas sp. | reverse complement strand
CCTTCGATGAACGAGATCCGAGCGTTCGCCGCATCCGCAGTCTTGGGACCGGCGACGACCGTACAGCCGGTCTCTTCGACCATGCGCTCGGTTTCGGCGTCGGTGTCGTCGACGGAAACTGCGATGTGATCGAACGATTCACGGTCCGTCTCGGGGACCTCGTGGTCGGGCGAGTAACGGAGTTGAATTTCTCCGTGTTCGCCGCCGACGTAGACGTTCTCGATGCCGTCGAGCGTGAACGACCAGTTCTCTTCGAGCCCGAGACCGTCTACGAAGAACTCGCGTGCCTCTTCGAGATCCGAAACCCAGATCGCGGAATGGATGACGTCCATACCGGCTTCTCGACGTGAGCCTGCTAAAATGTTGTGTGTACGAACTGGTCGGCGGTGTCTCTCCGGTCGAACGGAATCGGACGCCACTCGGCGGAATTCTCCTAGCCGACTGGCGATTCCAAAGCCCGTTTTCGGCAGCGTTTCTCGGTTCCCCGAGAGCGGTCGATGGGCTCCGACGAGAAACCCTCTCAGAGACCGGTCGGATGGTCGATAAACGTCGTTTCGATACCCCACTCATCGACGAGCGATCGGAGTCGTCGAACGCCGAACGTCTCGGTCGCGTAATGGCCGGCGAGGAACACGTTTAGTCCCGCCTCCTTCGCTTCGTGATACGCCTTCTGTTTCCCCTCGCCGGTGACGAGAGCATCGACGCCCGCCTCGGCCGCCTCACGGATCCAGTCGGTTCCCGAACCGGTGAGGACGGCGATATCTTCGATTCGATCGGGGCCGAAATCGAGGACGCGAGTGGACCGTCCGTCCGTGTCGAGGTCATCGAGTCGGTTCCGGAGCGTCTCGACCGTGTACGCTTCGCCAGCGCGGGCGCGTTGGCCGATAGTGACGCCGCCGTACTCACCGAACGGCTCGCGAACCTCACAATCGAGAAAGTCCGCCAATCCGGCGGCGTTACCGAGCTCAGTGTGGCCGTCCAGCGGCAGGTGAGAAACGTACAGTGAGACACCGCTTTCGACGCACGCGGCGATCCGATCGTACTCGAGATCCGTCACACGGTCGAGACCGCCCCACACGAACCCGTGGTGGACGACCAATACGTCGGCGTCGAACGCCGCGGCGGCCTCGACGGTCGATTCGACGCCGTCGACGGCGAAGGCGGCGCGCTCGACGGTTCCGTCCGGGCTGCCGACCTGAAGCCCGTTCGCGCTCGCGTCCACGTCGGCGTAGGCGTCGTGGGCGAGCCGATCGTCCAACCGATCGCAGAATTCGGTCAGTTGCATACCCGTCCACTCGAAGGCTGATGGTTTGTATTCGACGCTCTCGGTCGACACTTTTTCGCCCCCGATCATTCCGCGTCGGCGTTCGCACGACCCGTCGTCGTCGCTTTACCGGCCGGATTGTGGATGGTGACATCGAAGACGGCAGTTTCGACGGCCGTCACGGTCTCGTCCTGTTCGCCGACGAGATCCACCCGAAGCACGAGTTCGACGGCCGTCGTTCGCGACTCACCGGGGGCGAGATCCCCGCCGAAATCGGCCGTCGTCACGTCGGATCCGGTCGCAGTCACGTCAATCCGATCGAACACGAGCGTTGCAGTCCCTGCCTCTTCGTCGAGCCCGTCACCCTCGACGGTGACGGGGTCGTCTTCGACGGATCCATCGAACAACACGTCGAATCCCGGTTCCCCGTCGATGGCCGCCGAAAGCGTCATATCAGCCGCGAGGCCTCTACCGAAGTTCTCCCACTCAAGCCGTATCTCCGGGGCGACAGTGACCGCCCGAAGTTCGCCGTCGTTTCGCTCGATTCGAACATCGTCGGCGAGAAACTCGTCATCCGCTTCGAGCGCTGCGGAAGGACGCGTTCCAGCGTATCCGATCCCGAACGCGGTCGTGGCTGCCGCGACGATAGCTGTACTACGTTTCAGTGCAGTGCGACGTGAGAGAGTCCCTTCGGGCACCATCGGGGGGTCTGGGCCCGCCTTCGTATATAAATCAGGCGTCGGCGTGCGAAAAGACGAACTCCTGCAGCAGTTTACCCGCGAGGGCTGCGGCCTGTCCATCGTCGCGGTCGTTCACCTCGACGACATCGAAGCCGACCGCGTGCGGAGCGACCGTGCGGACGATCTCCCGCATCTCGCGGGGCTGCAGTCCGAACGGGACGGGGGTACCGGTACCCGGCGCGAAACCGGGATCGGCCGAGTCGATGTCGACGCTCAGGTACACGTCGCCGTCGAACGTCGGAGTCCACGAGCGAATGTCCTCGGGCGAAACGACGCGTACGTCGGCCTCGGACGCTCGGTTCCACTCGTCTTCGCTACCGGTTCGCACCCCGAGGAGGACCGCTTCGTCAGCCACGGAGAGCGCATGGCGCGTGACAGTTGCGTGTGAACGTTCGTTGCCGGCGTACGCCTCGTACAGGTCGAGGTGAGCGTCGAGGCAGACGTACACGTCGGGGGAAGCCGCGCGGACACCGGCGACGGTGACGGTGTGTTCGCCGCCAACGAGCAGCGGTATCCGCCCGTCGTCGTGGTGGTCGTTGAGTTCCCCTTCGAGAAATCGAAGGTAGTCTTCGGCGTCGTCCCACGCGGGAACGTCGCCGGCGTCTGTGACGAGATCGGAAAAGTGTCGGTCCCGTCGCCGGGGGGAGCCGGCGAACCGGCCCGCGGACCGGCGGGTCCCGGGCGGCCCGGCCCCCCGTGCCGGGCGGAACGTCGTCGAAACGTCGAGCGGCGCGCCGACGATCGCGTACTCGGCCGCATCGAGCGGGGCGTTCGCGCCGGGAAACTCGGCCATCGTTCCGATCAGATGACTTTGCGCTGACCTTCGAACTCGAGGTATTCGATCTCGTCGTCGGACGAGGGATCGAGATCGTCGGGGATGCGCATCGTGATCGTCTCGTACGTTTCGAGATCCATCACCTGCATGTCGTCGCCGGAGACGGAGACGACCTGTCCCTGTTTTCGGTTGACGATCGGAACCCAGATCTTCGCGTCGACGGGTTGGGTGAAGTTTCGCTTCTGGCCGTCGAAGACGCCGGTCCCCTCGACTCTGGCCTTCGCGCTGCCGTGTTTTCCGGGTTTCGACGTGCTGTACGACGTGATCTTCGACGGGACGTCGTCGATCATCACGTAGTTACCTTCTTGAAGATCTCGAACTTCCGATTGCTCTTTCGGCATACCAACCGCTTTCCGTCGGTAGAGTATAAACGGTTTGGATATCACCGAACGGAGTCTTTGCGCTTACGCCGGACGCACCGTTCGGCTACCGCAGTCCGAAGCTCTCGGCAAGAATCGATTCGTCGGTTTTTCCGACGACTTCGACGCCGTGTCCGACGACATCGACGGTGACCTGTGCCGGTCCGAACACCTCGGCGGGGAGATCATAAAAGTCCCACTCGTGCTCGTCGAAGATCGCTTCGAACGGAGCACCGAACGAGGATCGCGCGGTCGATGGCACGTCGTCGAACCGATCGAACGGCTCGTCGACGGTAACGTGCGCCCGTCCGCCGTACGCGAGCGCGTCGTTGGTTTGGGCCATCGCGACCTCGTCGGTGGCGGCGACCGGCGCAACGGGAGCCGAAGCAGTCACCGTCAGCATGTCCAACGGATCGTATCCGAGTTCGGAGAGCCGGAAGGCGGTGAGTTCCGCCGCCCGAGCGGCCAATGCGACGCTACCGGTAATGCTCGCCGTGGAAAACGTCGGGAGAAAAACGCTCGAGGTTGGAACCCCGGTTCGCTCGGCGACGTGTTCTGCGAGTGCTTCCCCGGGCAGTTCGTCGCTTTCGACGACGAGGACGGCGAAGTCAGCGGCGTCACGATACCCCATCCGCTCATACTCTTCCTCCTCGGCAACGAGCGCACGCGCCGGGCCGCTACCCAGCCCTTCGAACCCGTCGACAGAAAGTTCCCAGCCCGCTTTCTGGGCGGCCAAAAGCGCCATCGCGGGATGGTCGGTCGACACTTCGACGTGGGAAAACGGCGCGTCAGCGATCTCCTCGACGGCCGTCTGAACCGTCGCCAGCCCGCCGGTCTGAATCTCGGCCAACAGTAATCCCGCTTCGATGCCGCCGACCGAGTCGACGCCGAAATCGCAAACAACAGCACCGTTATCGAGTTCGTACGTTTCTATCGCGAGTTCGTCAGCGAAATCGATGGCCTCGTCGACCAACTCGAGCGCCATCCGATTGAGACTCTCCATATCGGTTCCTCGTGCCGACCCGAATAAAAGGCCGTGGGTTGCCAGTATCATACAGCAACCTTTAAATTTAGATTTGTCTAAAAATAGGATATGAGCATTGGAACGTTGGACAGCGAATCGGTCCCACAGTGGATTCTCGCGTTCGGGCCGTTCGTCGTGATCGGTATCGTCGTTGTCGCCTCGTTCGGGGCGGTTTCGTTCTTCGAGTTCGATTGGCTATCTGCGAGCGGGACGGGCGAGATTCTCGCGGTGTTGACTGTCATCGGATTCGTCGCCGGAATCTTGCCCGTCTTCGTCGGAATGCTGTGGTTTCCGTATATCAGACAGCTCGATCCATCGTGGATTCACGCGATATTGGCGTTTTCGGCCGGGATACTGGCGTTTATCGCCTTCGAGATGGGAGAGGAAGCGGTCGAGCACGCGATCGACGTACCGACCGCGATGCTCGGTGAAGCCGTCATCGGTATCGGTGCCGTGGCGACGATCGGATTTATGGAAATCATCAGTCGATGGCGAAAGAGCAAATCGGTCGAATCGAGCAACGACGGGCTTCGGGTCGCCTACCTCGTCGCGATCGGGCTCGGACTGCACAGCGTCGGTGAGGGGCTCGCCATCGGGAGCGCGTTCGTACTCGATGAAACTGGACTCGTCATCCTGTTGACTATCGGATTCATCATGCACAACGTCACGGAAGGACCGGCCGTCATTTCGGCGGTCGCACGCGACGCGACGGCACCGCCGCTCCGACACTTTGCCGCGCTCGGAACGCTCGCCGGTGGCGGCGTCATAATCGGTGGCTGGCTCGGAAGCATCGCCGACTCGTCGCTGCTCGCTGCGATCTGCTTTTCGATCGCGTTCGGGGCGATCGTACAGGTCATCTGGGAGATGCGGGGGCTCATCCGATCCGACGCCGGAACCGTACTCGACCGACGGATGATCGCGGCGTTTTTCGTCGGCATCGCCGTAATGTTTCTGCTCGAAGGGGTCGTCGTCGACATGTGGTTGCTCCCCTGACGTCCGATAAACTATAGGGATTATCGTAGAAGTTCATACTTTTCCTGTGAAGAACTGAGAGACAGCGCCGACGGACGGGCGTCGAAACCGCTGGTTGGCTACGATAATCCCTATACGTCGCAACGTCTATCCGGTGGGGTATGAAACAGTAGCGTATGAACGCACGCGACATCATGACCCGCGAGGTAGAGACAGTGTCTCCCGACGACGACGTGGGCGACGTCCTCGGCCGCCTCGCCCGCGCTGATTTCAACGGGTTTCCAGTCACTGAAGACGGAATCGTCATCGGGATCGTCACGCAGGGCGACCTCGTCGATCTGTTCGAACCGTCGGATCGAACGCTGTGGATCCCGGTCGGCTTTCCGCCGTTTCTCGAATCGCTCACGTACGCTATCGATATCTCGTGGGACGAACTCGATCTCGGGATCGACCTCGCTCGAAACGTCGGCCGACCCATCAAGGAAGTGATGACCGAAGACGTAGTGACTGTCGGACCAACGGCGGACCTCGACGAGATCCTCGCACTGTTGGCGAGCGACGAGCGTGATATCAATCGCCTGCCGGTCGTCGACGAGGCCGGCGCGCTCCTCGGCATCATCGCCCGGCAAGACTTCCTCCGTGCGCTGAAAGCCGAGCGGCTCGGCAAAAAGTGAACCGGAGCGCCGATCACTGGCCGTAGTCGTGACCGACGACCAGGGCGACGAGATTGGCGACGATCAGACCGACGAAGGACAGATACTCGGCCGGCGTGTCGAGACCGCTCGCGATCAAAAACAGCGCACAGAACGGGAGCAAAACCGCGGACCAGAACGCGCCGGCTTTGAGCGGGCCTGGAAGCGACGGCGTGGTTGACACCGTCCCGCGGTCGGTTGTCGAAGTGGAAGGGCTCATCTCGAATACCACTACGTCAGGTACCCACTAATACCCGGGAGAGTATTCGGGCAATTTCGTCCCGTTTCAGCGCCCGCCTCGAAAGAACATCGACATTTTATAACTTTGTCAGAAGCGATTAAACGTTTTATTCAGTGTTTTGAAGCAGTCTCGTCAGAGAACGCTATCCGAGCGTCGCGATTCGGACGTCGTGTGGTCCTGCCGGCGTCTCGATCGTCGCCCGGTCGACGAGCAAATCTCGGAGTCGGTTTCGCCACGCGTCGACCGCGAGTTCGTGACGCTCGCGATGAATGTCTCGCGAGTACGTCAGCGTCGGGTCCGATCTGATCTCATCCTCGGTGGCGTCGGGGTTCGGAAACGGTGGAACCGACGCGACGAGACGGTCCGGGGCGATGTGGATCGGCGATGGGTCGCCGTACTCACGTTCAGTTCCATCGAGGTGGAGACGGGCTCGCATCCGTCCGCTGAACGGGGGCGTCACGCGGAGAACGGCACCGGAGTCGCGTCGTTCGTTACTCTCGATCGCCGAGACGATATCGTCGGTCGTCACCGCGAGTACGCGAATCACCGTCGGATCCTCGGAAGGCACGTTCGAAACTCGGGCCGCCGAGGTATCAGCGTATCGCCGCCGTTCGAGATCAAAAGTCACAACTCCGGTTCGAACGCCTCGATGCGCTCTCGCCACGCGGCCGGAATCTCCCTCGGCGCGCCGTCTTTCAACGCGACGAGCGTCGCCTCGGCCGTCACCGCAGGCTCTCCCCAGCCGACCGGAACGACGTTCGATTTCATCCGAAGGCTCGACGTCCCGAGTTCGACGACGCCGCAGTCGACGCGAACCGCTTCGACGTCAGGATCGATCTGGCGTTCGTAATCGACGTTCAGATTCGCGATCACCATGTCCCACTCGTCGAAGGAAACCCCGAGAACGTGATCGATATACTCGATT
>CAYQWI010000063.1:0-1428 GCA_964421165.1 uncultured Natronomonas sp. | reverse complement strand
TTCGAGCCTGCTCGAGATACGTTACGTAGGCGGTGTTGTTGACGTGGCCGAGCAGATCTAGGTCCTGATATCTAACCGTCAGCTCGATTTCGAACGGAAACTCCATACGAAAGACGGTTCGGGACGCTACCTGTCGTTTTCGGTCGCAGTCGGAACGCATAGCAACACAACTCACGCCGTTCACCGAGTACTGATCGGTGCGTATCGGTTGCCAGTGTCAGCCAGCCCGCGATTAAGTTCAAAATCGTATCCGATAGTGGTTGACGCTGTCTCAGCCGGATTCGTCTTGCAAGATGGGAAGTTCATCCAACGCCTCGCTCAGGCGCAGCATATCCCACGGCAGATGCTCGGTAATGGCGAGTCCGACGATATCGGTTTGCGTGTCGACGTCGTTGAGAAGCCGCACCACCTGACCGAGCCGCATTTCGCCTCTCGGAACCCCGTCGAACCTCCCCTCCGGTATGTCGCGGTTGTTGAACAGAAGCGGCGAGAAATGTTCGGGATCGAGCACGTCCAGATCGAAATGGATTGCGAGGTGAGTGATTCCCTGTTCCTCGATCCACTCGAGAACTGGTTCGCTATCATCGGCCAACTCGGTGGCCGACGCGTGCTGTAACCCGAGACGTGAGATAATCTCGTCTTCCGTCTCCGACCAGTCATTTAACCCGGCGTACATGACTCGATCCGGATCGATCGGCGTGTCCACCTCGGCGGTGAAGTCCGGATCGCCCTCATCGAGGAGCACCCCCAGTATGTGGGCGTGTGCGTGCGGGTTATGCTCGGGCCTCTTCACATCGGGATGGGCGTCGATCCAGAGCACGCCGAGTTCGCCATCGTACTTTTCGTTCAGGTAGGCGATGGGTGCGAGATCGGTAAAGCAATCGCCGCCGAGAGCGACGATTCGATCCGGGTCGTGGGCATCGATCGTTTCCCGCGTTGCGCGGGCCTGTCTAAGAACCGGCGTGCGTCCTTTAATACCGTCTTCCAGCTCGAGGGACTCGCCCTCAGGCTCGGGTATATCAATCGTCTCTTCCGGACCGTCGTGAGCTGGGGCAAGCCAGTCAAGCAACCGAGCACCGAAATGGTAGGTGGGATCGTTTCCACCCTGCCATTGGGGAATAGTTAGACGTAAGGTTTCATATGCCATGACACACACTATCTTAGAGGTGTAATGCCAAAACAGTAACGTTTAAAATCATTTTATTAATATTGTTCGTGGAGGTGGTGTCGTTCACGAATCGACGCCCCCAGACGTGAACACTGGTACGACCCTCAAATAGAGAAACGAAAGAGGACGTCGAACTCTTTTAAGTATGCCGAAGAGGAGATTTCACGGTGTCACCACTCCCTATAGATCGTAGCTTCTTGAAAAGTGCCCGGGGAGGGCTCCGAACCCTCGATCTCCGCATGTCCCAGGAACGAGACGCA
>CAYQWI010000062.1:0-8528 GCA_964421165.1 uncultured Natronomonas sp. | reverse complement strand
AATTCAATGAGCCAACAGCGCGTCGCGGTTCGCTGTCCGTCCTGCTCGCCGGCCGCCGAAACGGCCCACGAGGTTCTCAATCAGGGCGGTCAGGCGACCGTTCGGTGTAGCGAATGCGGACACGTCCACAAGACGACGATCGAGGAAGAGACCGTCGTCGAGCGGCGAACCATCGTCTCTCAGGGCGACGAGTCGATCGATACTCGGGTCGAGATCCCCCCGGACGAGACGCTTTCGGTCGGCGACGAGTTTCTCGTCGAAACGGAGGAAGCGATCCTGACAGCCCGGGTTACGTCACTCGAACTGACGGACGATGGACGGGCCGACGAGGCGAGCGCGAAAGACATCAAAACGCTCTGGACCCGTGCAGTCGGAAACGTCTCGGTGAACCTGACGTTACACCCGAAGGAAGGGACCTACGACGAAACGAAAAGCATGCGGATTCAGGTCCCCGGCGACGAGGAGTTCACCGTCGGGGCGTCTCACGAATACGGCGACGAGCAGTTCACCGTCGAACGGATCCTCGTCCGTGACGACGCGACCGGATACGATCGCGAAGGCTACGATTTCGAGGGGGACGCCGTTCTGGCGAAGGACGTAAAGCGACTCTACGCTCGCGACGAGAACGCTCGGACACGAGCCTGGTCCGGTTGGTAGAGCGATGTTCGGGAGAGACTCCGGGGATACCAGCGACGATCCGGATTTCTCGACGGCCCGTAATCGGATGGTCGACGCCCTCGTCGAGGCCGGGAAAATCGAACGCGAGGCGACGATCGACGCTCTTCGAGCGGTTCCGCGCCACGAGTTCGTCCCCGAATCGCGTCGCGGGGAGGCCTACGCCGATCGGCCGTTACCGATCGGTGACGGACAGACGATCTCCGCGCCGCACATGGTGGGAATCATGTGTGATCTGCTCGCCCCCGATCCCGGGGATTCGGTTCTCGAGATCGGGACCGGCTGCGGCTATCACGCGGCAGTGACGGCCGAGATCGTCGGGAGCGAGAACGTCTACAGCGTCGAGTACGTCGAGTCGCTAGCCGAAGCGTCCCGAGACCGGCTCGACCGACTCGGCTACGGCGACGTTCGCGTTCGCGTCGGCGACGGTCACGACGGCTGGCCGGCCCACGCACCGTACGACGGGGCATACCTCACCTGTGCTGCATCCGAACTTCCGGAGAGCGTCATCGAACAGCTTCGCGTCGGTGGCCGAATCGTCGCGCCGATCGGGACGGCACGCCAGACGCTCATCGAGGTGAACCGAACAGCGGACGGGCTCGATCGGGAGACACACGGCGCTGTCCGATTCGTCAGGATGCAGGACGGCGAGCGGTAGCCCGGGGGACGGTCCCCGTGTGCCGCTCGATTCAAGAGGCTCCAGCACGGATCCGACAGTATGGACCCCGCGGTGCTCCGCGATGATATGGTCGACAGCCTCGAACACGAGGCGAAGGCCGTCGTTCGCTCCGAACCAGTCAGCGTTGCGATGCGGACGGTCCCGCGGGAACCGTTCGTGGAAGACGACTCGATCGCCTACGCCGACCGCTCGTTCGAGCGGCTCGGAACGCGGGTGCTCTCGCCGAGCGCGGCCGGCCGCTTGCTCGAAGCGGTCCAGGCGCGGCCGGACGACACCGTCTTGGTCGTCGGAGCGGGCGTCGGCTACACCGCCGCAGTGCTCGCAGAGCTCACCGACGAGGCGAACGTTCACGCGATCGACATCGCTCGGCGGCTCGTTTACGACGCCCGGTCGAATATCGCAAAAGCCGGCTATCCCGGCGTGTTGGTCGACTGTCGCGACGGCGCACGGGGATTAGCCGAATACGCGCCCTACGATCGAATCCTGCTCGAAGCCGCGGCCGTCGAACCGCCGCGAGCGCTTCTCGAACAGCTGGCCCCCGGCGGTCGACTCGTCATGCCGCTGGGAAGCGGCACCCAGGAACTCGTCGCGATCGAGGACGGTGAGCGGGTCGACGAGTACGGTACCGTCGCCTTCCATCCGATGCTCGTCGACGGCGAACAGGCCGACACGATCGAACGGAACCGGACTCGCCGTGAGGATCGAGAGCACGCCCGACGGGCCGCCGAGCGGCGGAAGGGATGGGAGCAGACCTGGATCGACTGGGATACCCAGGCGTGATCACTCCGCGACGACCAGCAGGGCAGTGTTCTCCCTTCGATCCGCGTACTCGCCACCAGCGGGCGGTTTGATGTCGAATTCGATGGTTCCGTCGCGCTGATTCGGCCGCAGCTCGGCCGAAAGATCGAGTTCGGCAGCCCCGTTTTCGTCCGTCGTCACCGTCTCGACACCTTCGAGTTGGGCCGAACCGCCTCGCGCGATGACGGTCGCGTCCGAAACCGTTCGCCCGTCGGGGTCGACGACCGTGATCTCGACCGTGTGATCGCCCGGCGTGACCACTTCCGGCTCCGGGTGGACATCCAGTTCGGCGACCGCGAGGCCCGAGATTCCGGAGATCATGTTCATCATTACCGACAGGCTCGCGACGCCGACGACCAAGGCGATAACGAGCCGAACCGGTAGTCCTTCGATTCCCCGCTGATCCGATCGAAACCGCCGTCTCCGTCCCATAGACCGTGTGGCCGCGTTCCGGTATATAAACCCCCGTAACGAGGCCGGCGCGAGCGCTACTCGACACCCCGCGTCACGGTTACCGACAGCGAACGCTCCCTTGGGCCGTCGCACTCGATCAACAGAACCGATTGCCACGTTCCCAACGCGAGGTCGCCGTCGCGTATCGGGACGGAGACGCTTCGACCGAGTAGCGACGAGCGCAGGTGTGCGTCCGCGTTCCCGTCGAGCGCGTCGTGGTTCCATCCGTCCGAAGCCGAGAGCGTTCCGACGAACGACTCGATGTCGTCCAGCAGGCGCGGCTCCGGTTCGTTGATCGACAGCGCCGCGGTCGTATGTTCGACGAAGACCGTACACAGACCGTGCTCGATCGCGGGGAGTTCGTCCTCGATTCGATCCGTCACGTCGACGGTGTCGATCTCGCCGTCGGTTCGAACGCGAATGCTCATCGGCCGTCCATACGGGACGAGTCGAGTTATGTGTACGTACCCGACCGTCGAGTCGCACGGCTGGATCCCTCACCGACGTCGCCGGGGAGAACGTCTCAGCGGTTCTCTCGGAGTTCGATCGAGTCTGACCCACACAGACTGCAGCGCAACGCCCCGTCGAGCGCCGCGCGAACGGTCTTACACATCCGATACCGGCCGCCGATGAAGCCACAGCTCGCACAGTGAAACGTGTACGCGTAATCGTCTGCCCGAGGGGTGTAATGGCTGCTGCACCGCCCCGAAAGTTCGAGCGGTTCGACCCATCGCTTGAACGACTCGCCGTGTCCCGTCTCGACCCCCTCGGTCTGCCGTTGAAAGACGTGAACGAGTTCGTGCCGGATCGTCTCTTTGAGAGCCGAAAACCCGGCCCGTTCGGCCGTTTTTTCCGAAAGGCGGATCGTACAGTTTCCGGAGCCATCAGCGCTGCAGACGCCGTGTTTTCGCTCCATCCGAGTGCTGGTCTCGAAGGTTACGCGATCGAGATCGACGTGAGCGTCCGTGAGTGACCACTCCTCGCCCGATATGACGCCGTTTGCGTATCGTCGAGCGCGGGCGGAGAGTTCGTGCGCATCACCGAGCGCGCCGAGCGGATCGTCCGTCACTCCGATCCTACTCGATCCGCTGATCGATGCCGTTCTCGGCGGCGAACTCGTTGAGTTCGGTGATCGTGTTCTCCGGAAGCGGGACGCCGTTCTCCCGCCGGTCGCTCGTCGTTTCGTGTTCCGGTTCGCCGGGGAGCAACGCCCGATCGCCCTTGGCGGCGTCGCCGGCCGGGATCTCGGGACGGTACGTCGCGGAGTGAACGCGGTCCGCGAAGGCGGTGACTCGCTGTTCGATTCGCTCTTCGGTCGTGAACTGGAGCGGGTCGATGAAGACGAACGACGCCGCGTTGTTGAACCACTCCGGATCGGTCTCGCCGGCGACGATTCCGTCGCCGACGTAGCCCGCCATGAGTTCGGCGATCACGGCCAGACCGAACCCCTTGTATCCCGACGTTCGTCCGCCGAGCGGGAGCGTCGCAGCACCCTCGTCTTCTCGTTCTTGGAAACCGGATGGATCGATTCGCGAGCCACCGTCTTCGGTGACGGTCCACTCCGCAGGAAGGTCTTTTTCGGCGGCAGCGCGCTCGTATATCTTCCCGTTTGCGACCTGGCTCATCGCCATATCGAGGACGATATCGAACGCCAGCGCGTCGAACGTCGGGACGCCGAACGAGATCGGATTGGTTGACAATAGCCGATCCGCACTGCCCGGGAGGGCGACGGTCTGGGCACCGCCCTGCGTATTGACGAACGCGCCGAAGAGCAACTCGTTCGCGGTGGCGTGTTCGGCCCATTCCCCGATCCGGCCGAGGTGGGTAGCGTCTTTGATTCCGACGACGCCGACGCCGGACTCGGTCGCTTTCTCGACACCGACTTCGACAGCCGTCCTGCCGACCGATTGACCGAACAGCAGGTTGCCGTCGACGTTCGCGGTCGTCTCGCTTTCGTTTGTAACCTCCGGGGTCGCCGTCGGATCGATCGCACCGTCTTCGATCATCTCGGCGTACATCGGCACGCGAGCGACACCGTGGGAGTTGTGGCCCCGCAGATTCGCCGTGACCAACGATTCGGCCACGTCTTCGGCCACTTCCGAGGATGCCCCGAGTTCTTCGATGAGCGTTTCGGTGAACGATTTCAGTGATTCGGCGCTGACTCGTCGCATATGTGGTTGAAACACAGTCCCCTTTTGAGTAGTTAACCATTATAGATCGGTGTCGGCAGTTCAGTACCGAACGTGTCCCCAAGCGAACCGCAAGACACCTGTATCACCCGCTGGAGACGCCAGTATGCAGCGACGGGCGATCCTCCTGGTGGCGGCTGGTGGGTTCACCGGAGCGGTTCTTCGCCACGGGGTCGGATTCGTCCTCCCCGAGATGTTTCCGTGGGGAACGCTCCTCGTCAACGTCGCCGGTGCGTTCGCGCTCGGCGTGGTCGTCTATACGACGACGTTCCGAGGACAGATCTCCGATGAAGCCCGGCTGCTCGTCTCGACGGGATTCATCTCGTCGTTTACCACCTACAGTACGTTCGCCGGGGAGACGGTTCGCCTCGATCCGACGCTCGCGGCGCTCAACATCGTCGGGAACTACATGCTCGGATTTTTGGCCGTGCTGCTCGCCAGGGAGGTGGTTCGATGGAACTCGTAAGTGCACTCGCGGTCGGGGTCGGCGGCTCGCTCGGTGCTGTCGCGCGATACGTCGTCGGCGTTGCGATCGAACGCCGAGCCGCCGACACCCTCGCGGTCAACGTCGTCGGAAGCTTCGTCCTCGGGATAACGCTCGGTATCGGCATAGACGTCGGAAGCCCGATTGCACTCGCGATTTCGGTCGGATTTTGCGGTGCGTTCACGACGTTTTCGTCGTTCGCCGTCGAGACGGTCGGGCTCGCCGAGGACGGACACATCAGCCTCGCCGCCGTCAACGCCGTCGGGACACTCGCTGCAGCTATCCTCGCAGTGCTCGTCGGGATGTCCGTCGGCGGCTGGATCGTGTAGGGGACAGTTATCGGGCCGTAACGCCCAATCGCCGCATCTCGATCTCGAAGTCACGATCCGTCAGTTCCGCCTCGGTTCGTTCGATCTCCGATCGAAGCCGTTCGAACGCCGCCGTCAGTTCGGTATACGCGCTGCTCGAATCGAGTTCGTACGGATCCTTTCTCGCTTCTAGAGCGGCCCGTTTCGAAGCGAGCGAAAAGAACTCCTGAACCTTCTGTTCGTACTCCGATCGGGTCACGAGCGAATCGACGACGGTCTCGATGTCCTCGCGTCGGACGGGCTTGACGACGTATTCGTCGAAGCCCATCTCGATGATGTCGAAATCGGGGTCGACGGCCGTTACGATCGAGACACGGCAATCGTACCCCTCGGCTCTGATCTGTTCGAGCAGTTCGTCGCCGGACACCTGTGGCATCAGGCGATCGACGAGCGCGACATCGACATCGGAGTCGATCGCCTCAAACGCTGACGGTCCACCGTATGCTGTCCGTACGTCGTACTCCGTCTCTAACCATGCGGCGTATAGATCCGCGAGTTGATGATCGTCGTCGACGACGAGGACGGTCGGATCCTGATCCGTCATACACTCCCCATGCGGGGCGCTACGGCGATAGCGTAAATAGCGGTTCGGGGCGTTTCACACCGCCGAAACGAATCTCGATACCGACGGGAAAATCGAACACGCCGCCGCCAGGTCTCGAACCTGGGACAACCACGTTAACAGCGTGGTGCTCTACCAACTGAGCTACGGCGGCCCTTCGCATTGGACCATACTTCGATTCGCTTGATATGGCTTTCGTTTCATCGGCACCGTGTCATCGACTCTGTCACGACGGTTCGTCCGATTCGAACGCGGGCTGAACACCGATACGTTTTATAAATCGACGCCGCAACCGCGGGTATGTCGTTCGAATCGGTCGTCTCCGAGGTTCGCTCACAGGTCGTCCCGAACGAGACCGAACTGAGAGCTCTCGAAATCGTCGTCGACGATCTCACAGCGCGCGCGAACGCGGCAGTCGACGAGCTCTCAGTCGACGCCGAGACGAAACTCGTCGGCTCGACGGCGCGTGGAACCTGGCTCTCAGGGGAGCGTGACATCGATCTGTTCGTGATGTTCCCTCCGGATCTCGAACGACGCGAGCTCGAACGATACGGCCTCGGAGTCGGCCATGCCGTCCTCCCGGGCGGTCACGAGGAGTACGCTGAACACCCCTATGTAAAAGGGGAGTACCGCGGGTTCGACGTCGATTGCGTCCCGTGCTACGCGGTCGAGCGAGCGAGCGAGATCCAGTCGGCGGTCGATCGGACGCCGTTTCACACGGCGTATCTCGAAGGCCGAATCGACCCGTTAACCGACGACGTTCGGGTCACAAAGGCGTTTCTGTCCGCTATCGGAGTCTACGGAAGCAATCTTCGGACGAGGGGGTTTTCGGGATTCCTGACCGAACTCCTCGTGCTCGAACACGGCGGCTTCGAACCGTTCGTCACCGCGGCCGCGGAGTGGAATCCGCCGCTTCGCTTCGACCCCGAAGGGCACGGTGAACGCCAGTTCGACGATCCGCTCGTCGTCGTTGACCCGACCGATCCCGAACGGAACGTCGCAGCAGTGTGTTCGACCCGAAACGTCGCCCGGTTGATCCATTACGCGCGGGAGCTATCGGCCGATCCACGCGTTGAGCTGTTCGAACGCTCCGCTCCGGAGCCGCTGTCGGTCGAGGAGTTGAACACGATTCTCGACGAGCGTGGGACGGCGCCCGTCGCGATCCGCTTCGAGACGCCCGATATCGTGGACGATCAGCTGTATCCGCAACTGGAAAAGTCGCTGGCTGGTATCGAGCGGGCGCTGGATCGAGCCGGGTTCTCCCCGCTCCGGGGGGACTGTTTCGTGGCCGATGAGTCCGTTCTGTTCGTCGAATGTGCGGTTTCGAAGCTTTCGGCGACCGCCCGACACGAGGGGCCGCCGGTCGGCGTCCGAGAACACGCGGAACAATTCTACGAGGCGTACGATACCGGGGAAGAAACTGGTCCGTTCATCGACGAAGACGGGCGATACGTCGTCGAGCGGCGACGATCCGAACGGACACCGTCGGAGCTCGTCGAAGCGGAGCTATTCGAAATCTCGCTCGGCGCACACATCGAATCCGCGCTCGAGGAGAACTACACGATACTCGCCGATTCGGAAGTAGCAGAGCTGGCCGAGCAGTTCGGCGTGGAACTCGCGGCGTATTTCGAGCCGGAACCCTGATTCAGAGATCGTGTGCGTCCCGAACGTCGTCTAGAACGTCTTCGGCTTTCGGCATGAGATCTCCGTCGGGGGCGATCGGTTCGCGCCCATCGAACACCTCGTGAACCATCCCGACGGAGTCAGCGAGCGCGTCGAGGCCGTATCCACCTTCGAGCACGAACGCGAGCGCGGCGTCGTTTCGATCCGCGATCGCCCGGACGCGATCCGTCAGGTAGCCGTACCCCTCCGTAGAGATTCGCATCCGAGAGATCGGATCGTGACGGTGGGCGTCGAAGCCAGCGCTGACGATGAACAGATCCGGGTCGAACCGCGCTAACGCCGGATCGAGCAGCTCGTCGACGAACGCTGCGTACTCGTCGTCGCCGCTGCCGCCCGGAAGCGGCGCGTTGAGAATCGTGTTTCGAGCGTCGGGGCCGCCGGTTTCGAGCACCTCGCCGGTCCCGGGATAGAGACCGCGCTCGTGGGTCGAGGCGTAAAAGATGTCGTCGCGATCGTAGAAGATGTCTTGGGTGCCGTTGCCGTGGTGAACGTCCCAATCGAAAATCACCACCCGGTCGATATCCGAATCGTCGCGATCGATAGCGTGTTGGGCGGCGACCGCGGCGTTGTTGAAAAAGCAAAACCCCATCGCTTCGTCGAACTCCGCGTGATGTCCCGGCGGGCGGCCGATCGAGAA
>CAYQWI010000061.1:0-8640 GCA_964421165.1 uncultured Natronomonas sp. | reverse complement strand
CCGACCGTATCGACGAACGACACCAGCCGATCGGCCTCCTCGACGATCCGGGCCCGGTCGGATTTTCGATGCGGGTTGTCCATCCGGACGGGGCCGTCTTCGTCGAACCCGTAGACGCCGTAGGAGAGGTCCGCCGAGAGTCCCCGTTCCATCTCGTGCGGTCGGACATCGAGGAAGCTCCGGGTACCGCCCTGCCCGTCGTCCGCGGAGCCGGTGACGAGCGAGCCGACGAGCGTCGATTTGCCGTGGTCGACGTGGCCCGCGGTTCCGACGACGATGTGCTCGTCGTCGGCGTCCAGTACGGATCCCTCCCGGAGGGTCGCGACGCCGACGATTCCTTCCTCGGGTGCGTCGGCGTCCGAGTCGTTCTCGACGCCCCACGTTTCGACGTTGTCGATGTGGGCACCGGCCTCATCGGCCAGAAGTGAGAGCACGTCCATCGATTCCGAAAAGGCCGACGGCGAGATACCAGCGATGCCACCGGCGTCGGTGACGCCGACGACGTAGGTCGCCTCGCCGTCCCCGGAAAGGATTCGATGCCGTAGTTGTGCGACGAGCGATTCCCGTCGCCCGTCTGTGAGATGTGTGGCGCGGGTGAGCCGTTCTTTGAACTCAACGCTGCCGCCCTCCCGTTCGCCCTGATCGAGGGCGCTTCGGAGTGCGGCTCGGTCGGCGCTCATACGGGAGTGGCTAACAACCACACCAAGAAAAGCTTTCCCCGGGAACCCGGAGAAAAGCGCCGTCTATTGGCCGTTATGGCCCGTTTTGCCGAACGTACCGAGCGGGAACCGTCGAAGTCACTCCTCGGCAGTCCGGATCCGATCGAGCGCCTCGAGGAACCCGTCGGCGAAGCTATCCGCCGTTATCGCGTCGGCTGCCGCGGTCGCCGCCTCGTCGGCGTTGGCGACGGCGAACGACCTGCCAGCCAACTCGAACATCTCGACATCGTTTTCGGAGTCGCCGACGGCGACGAACTCGCTCGGTTCGTATCCGAGCCCGGCGGCGGCCGTTTCGAGCCCCCGTCCCTTGTCCACGTCGGGGGATTTAACGTGGTAGGCGTAGCCGGTGTCGACCACGTCGAGCCCGTGCTCGGCGGCGATCTCGACGAGCAGGTCGAGGGGCTGCTCTCGGGCGACGGCCAGCTCCGTCTCGCGCCACCGATTGATCATGTCGACCGCGCCCCATCCGGTGTCGTATCCCGCGTCGAGATAGGCCGTCTCGACGGCCTTGGCTCCGGCCGGATCACCGTTGTACACGACGTCATCGAACGGCTCGACGAAGACTGCGCCGCCGTTCTCCGAAACGACGTTGATCGGAATTCCGAAAAACTCGCACAGTCCGACCGGATACGGGAGGGATTTCCCGGTCGCGATGACGACCGGGGCCTCCCAGTCTCTGATCGGATCGAAGACGCGGGGATCGATCGACTTGTCGTGGCGTGTGAGCGTACCGTCGATATCGACGGCGAGCGGCGGAACCATGCGGGAGCGTTACCCCGCGCCCGGTATCAAGGCCTCGTCTTCGGAGCCATCAGGCTCGAACGGGGCGTCGCCTTCGGAGGTACTTTTACCCCGTTCGAGACGAAACGTCCGGTATGAGCGTCGCCGGGATCTGTGAGATCTGCGGTTCCAGCCCCGTCGAGGACGGCTGTGATCGCTGCGGTCGGCTCGTCTGTATCGATCATTTCGACGATCCGACCAGTCTCTGTACGAAATGTCTCGCCGAGTTCGGAAAGAAGCCCTCCGACGGCGACGGTGAGGAGCGTCCCGACGGGGTCGACGAGTACCAGTTTTGAGGCGGCGCGGAACGGTATTTCGCCCGTCGTCGCCCCGACTGCGGACGTAGAACGGCGGGCGAACAGCTCGCTCGTGTCCGCTCCGTAATCTCAGCTTACGCACTCTCGGTGTCTTCGCGACGGTGACTAAGCCGACCGTACCGAACGTACGCGATCTATACTTTTGATCCGTTCTATCGTCGTCGACCTATGCCAAAGGAGCATCCGGCCGACCGTACCGTGACTCGACGTCGATTACTCCGCGCGTCGGGCGGCGCGATCGGAGCCGTCGGCGTGGGATCGACCGGGGTGGCCGCGAACTCGGCGAACGATGACACCTACTGTGATGAGACGACGTTCGAACCCGGGATGGTTCATTACGACGATTCGATGGCGGAGGTGTGTACCGACGATCACCCGGAAACCGAAGCACTGCAGGCGGACGTCCGAGCGGCGCTGGAGGAGTCGTATCCGACGGTCGGGGCGCTGATCGATGCGGGGTTCATACCGTACTTCGATTTCTTCACCGGCGGCGATTGGTCCCACTGGATCAATCCGGAGTTCATCGCCGACGACGCGACGGTCGACCCGGAACGGCCCGAATCGATCCTCGTCGATCACACGTACTGGCGACCCATCGGTGTGATGTTCATCGCGACGGAGGACGGGGAGCCGATCGATTCGCCGCCGTCGGTGTACACGACCGAGGACGAAGACGAGAACGGCGAGGCGTGTACCCCCTGGCACGCGCACGTCGGCTTTCCGGGGCGGTACTCGTGGTGGAAGTACCAGAAGGCGTACGGAGAGGGAGCGAAGCTCTTCCCGTGTCGAACCCCGTGGATGATGCACGTCTGGATCTATCCGCACCCGCACAGCATCTACGCGCACGCCGCGCCCGTGGAACGCGGCGGCCCGCCCGCGACGGACCCCGGATTCAGGACCGACGCCGATCCGAACGAGGAGACGCTCGGTATCGAGCATCTTCCGGACATCGTCTCACAGAAAGCGAAGCGGCTGCGGTGAGACAACTATCGGAACGCGTTCAGTCGGCGCTTGAGCCGCTTTGCGGCGTCGCCGGCCGCGCGGAAGTACTCGCGTTCGTCGTCTGCCCCTTCGCCGGCGAAGATGATGCCGCGAGAGGAGTTGACGAGTCCGACGCCGTCGGCGAGCCCGTATTCGACGGCGGCTTCGGCGTCGCCGCCCTGCGCGCCGACGCCGGGAACGAGAAACGGGAGATCGACGAGTTCTCGCAGTTCCTCCAGTTCGTCAGGCGCGGTCGCGCCGACGACGAGGCCGACGTTGTCGTTGTCGTTCCACTCCGAACAGCGCTGGGCGACGTACTGATACAGCGGTTTGCCGTTGCCGACGTTGAGGTTCTGGAAATCCGCACCGCCGGTGTTGGAGGTCCGACAGAGGACGAATACGCCCTTCTCGGATCGGGAGAGATACGGCTCGAGGGTGTCGCGACCCATATACGGGTTGACGGTGATCGCGTCCGCGTCCAAGCCAGTCGAGTCGAGCAACGCCGCGTACTGTCTCGCCGTGTTTCCGATGTCGCCGCGTTTCGCGTCGAGCAGCACGGGCACACCCTTCCCGTGGGCGTACGCGATCGTCTCCTCGAGTGCGCGCCACCCGTCCGCATCCTCATAAAAGGCGGCGTTCGGTTTATAACAGGCCGCGTGTTCGCATGTCGCGTCGATGATCCGGCGGTTGAACGCCCACCGCGGGAGATCGGCGTCGAGAAACGCAGGTAGTCGGTCCAGGTCGGGGTCGAGACCGACCGAGACGACGCTGTCGGTCGCTTCGATTCGGTCCGAGAGCGTCTCGAAGAAGTCCATACGTCCGCCAGTCGGCCATCCAGTAAAAACGCTCCCGTTTTCGCCGCCACCGGGGGTCGGTTGTCCCTCTCCGGGCAGTATATATCGTCGCCGATCCAAACGGTTACTGTGACATCCGCCGTCGTCTTCGATCTCGACGACACGCTCGCGATAACGGAACGCGATCGGGTATCGCTTCTCGAATCTGCCGCCGATCGGGCAGACGTATCGCTTTCGTTCGATCGGGCCGAGTACTTAGACGCCCACCGCGAACACAGCGGCGCAGAGAGTCGCCAACCCGTTTTCGAGGCGCTCGTCGGATCCGACGCGCCCGCGCTGACGGAGAGCTACCGGAACCTCGTCGGCGACGCGCTCGTCCCGGTCGATGGCGTCGAATCGCTTCTCGACACGCTCCAGAGACGCTATGCGGTCGGCCTCCTGACCGACGGGCCGGGGGAGACACAGCGCGACAAACTCCGGCGGTTGGGGTGGACGGACCGCTTCGACGCCGTCGTTGTAACGGGGCCGATCGAAGCTCCGAAGCCCGATCGGCGGGCGTTCGAGGCAGTGACCGCCGAGCTGAACAGTGATTTCGAGGAGGCGGTCTACGTCGGTGACGATCCCGAACGGGATATCGCGGGCGCGAGGGCCGCCGGGCTCGACGCCGTCCAGGTCTGTTATCAGGGCGGTCCGGACCCGCATCCGGACGCGACCGCCATAATACAGCGAGACGAACTGCGGACGCTACCCGCCGTTTTCGACGAGCTCGTCGGCGACGGCGCGAACGACGCGTAACAACGCTTTTATTTCGGCTCCGCTCTCGACGAAGACGAGCGTTCGGGGCGGTTCCACGGCTTTCGGACGGACGCGGATTCCTGCCTGCGTTCCGGCCTCAGCGACCGTCTCGACGGCGCTCGAAAACTCGACGCGGAGCCGATCGGGGTGGACGTACGCCTCGGCGATCCGGTCGCTGTCACATTCGATCGCGAACGCGAACGCGCCCGATTCGGTCGGTTCGACGCCGCGATCGGCGTCGACGATCTCCAGTTCGCCGAGTCCGCCGCGCTCGTGGCCGTGGATCTCGGAAGCCAACAGCTGTCCGATCCGCTTTCCGTCCGTGATACGATCGGTGACCATATTACGTATGTTTATACCGCGAGGACGTCACAGCTCCGACCGCGCCGTTCGGGCGAGATCTTGGACGTCGATGCCGTTTCGGTGCGCATAGAGGACGGCGGCAGTCTCGACGGTGACTGCGAGCTCCGATTGGAGCGCGTTGATCGCCGCGACGGCCGCCTGTTTGTCCTCGCCGCTCTCCACGAGCGCACCGAGGACGCGTTCGAAGGTCGATCGCTCCCGGAGGATCGATTCGCCGGGAGCGAACCCGTCCGGAACCTCGACGTCCTGTGGATCGAAGCGAACTTCGAGTTGGCCGTCCGCCCGCCGGAGCAGTCCCTCGCTGGCGGCCACATCGACCAGCCGTTTGGCCTGATCCGGCGAGAACCAATCTCGATCCAAAGAGAGCGCGACGACGAACGCGCTCTCACCCATCTCGCGCCCCCCCTCCTCGCGGAACGGGGCTGCCACGGCCGTCCGGAGACTCATATTTGGGACCTGTGGTCCGTGGCGCAAATAGCCGTCGGATACGGTCCTACGCGGAAAGCGCGTCGGCGAGTTCGTGGCTCCAGCGGACGACATCCTCGTCGGCACCGTATCGCCCGATACACTGGACGCCGAGCGGCAGCCCCCCGATTGTATCGGACGGGAGCCCGACCGTCGGGACGCCGGCGTGTGTCCACGGGAGGTTCATGATCGGATCGCCGGTGCTGTCGATCCCCTCCGGGGCCGGTCCGGTGGCGGCGGGCGCGATCCACAGATCGATACCGCGTTCGTCCATCGTCCGAGCGAGCCGGGACCGGAGTTCCAGACGGCTTCGCCTGGCGGCGGCGACATCGGCGGTCGGGACGGATCGTCCGGTTTCGAGGAGATCGAGAAACTGCTCGGAGTACCGCTCTCGGTGCGTCTCGTACCACTCGTCGTGAACGATCGCCGCCTCGGCCGCCATGAGCCGCTCGTGTCGCTCGTTGACCGTTTCGATATCGTCGAAGAGGTGTACGTCCTCGACGTCGTAGCCAGCGCTTCGAAGCGCGGAAACGCTCCCGTCGAACGACTCGCGAGCGACCGCCGAGGCTTGCTTCAGGTACGGACCGTGGGGAACGCCGAGTGTCGGCCGTTCGGTCGGGGACGGGAGCGGTCGCCACTCGTCACACAGAAGCGGCGCAGCGAGCTCGATCCCCTCGGTGTCCTGAGTGAAGATCCCGACGTGATCGAGCGACTCCGAGACGGGGATCACGCCGTCGGTCGGGATTCGCCCGTAGCTTGCGACGAAGCCGACGATCCCACAAAACGCAGCCGGGCGGATCGTCGAACCGATGGTCTGGGTGCCGAACGCGAGCGGACAGAGGCCGCTGGCGACGGCCGCGGCCGAGCCGCTGCTCGATCCGCCCGGTGTGTGGTCGGTGTCGTGAGGGTTTCGAGTCGGCCCGGGTTCGAAGCAGGCGAACTCGGTCGTCACCGTCTTGCCGAGAACGATCGCGCCGGCCGATCTGAGCGCGGTCACGGCTGTCGCTTCCTCGCCCGCCAGGGCCTCGGGCGGCAGTTCGGATCCGGCCCGTGTCTTCATTCCGTCGACGTGAAACACATCTTTGACCCCGATCGGAACGCCGAAAAGCGGCGGCCGATCAGCCGAACTGGGATACTCCTCGGTCAGCGTATCGGCGGTTTCGAACGCTCGATCCCAGCGGTCCGGGTCGTCGACGAACGCTTCGATCTCCGGTTCGACTGTCTCGGATCGCTCCCGGATCGTTTCGAGGTACGTCGTCGGCTCGATCTGTCCCGTCCGGAACGCGTCGGCCACCGTCGAAAGCGGCTCGTCGTGGATCATGTGTACACCGATCGACCTCCGTTCGTATATATGGGTCGTACGAGTACCCGACAGTCTTTCCGGATACTCGTCTCCGTCTGTCGATTGGATCGTCGCAGTACGATAAGACAAATACCAAGACAGTGCAGTCCTTGATGTCGGATATGAGTACAGATCTCGTGACACAATTCACCGAATCCATGCCGGAGACGGTCGAAGACGTTATTCGAACCGATCCGGACGGATTCGAAGAGGTACTCGCCGAACTCGTCGTCGAACCCGCCGTGGGGGCGCCGCTCCCCTCCGAAACGGTCAGCCTCGACGGAACCGTCGTCGACACCGATCCCTCGGTCAGAGAACTTGAAGTGGCCGAGACGGGCGTCGCACAGGCCGGAACCGCCGTGGCACAGTACGGAACGATCTCCGTCGAGTCCCGGCCTGGCGGTGACGAGTTGGTGAGCCTCTACCCGCCTCGTCACATCGTGGTCGTCGACGCCGACGACATCGTTCCGGACATGGCGGCGGCGTTCGACCGGTTCGAGGAAGCCGTCCGAGACGCCCGCGAGAACGGCGGACCCGGGGCGAGTCGAGCGCTCGCGACGGGGCCGAGTTCGACGGGTGACATCGGGGCGATCGTTCAGGGTGTTCACGGGCCGAAAGAAGTGTTCATCGTCGTCGTGGAGGACCGATGAGCCGAAGCGAGAAGGCCGATCGGATCCGACAGATCATGGATACCGACGGCAAGAACATGTCCGACAACCTGCGGCACATAAACAGCCAGTCGGACGACGCCATCGAGCGGTTCGAATCCTACGAAGACCTGCGTCAGACGGCCCGATCGATCAAAGAGGAGGCGATCGAGAACCTCCCCGAGCGCATCGACGAAGTGACGGAGGCGGTCGAGGCGAACGGCGGTCACGTGTATCTCGCACAGGACGCCGAGGACGCCAACCGCTACATCGAACAGGTCATGGCCGAGGAAGACGCCGAGCACATGGTCAAAAGCAAGTCGATGACCACCGAGGAGCTGGATCTCAACCACCACCTCGAGGACGCCGGCTACGAGGTCACCGAAACCGACCTCGGAGAGTTCGTCATCCAGCTGGCCAACGAAACGCCGTCACACCTCGTCGGACCGTCGATGCACCGATCGGCGTCCGATGTCGCGGACCTGTTCAACGACTGTTTCGACCTCGAGGAGCCGCTCTCGGACGACCCGCACGAACTGACCGATTTCGCCCGGGACAAAGTCGGTGAGCGGATCAAAGACGCCGACGTCGGATTGACCGGCGCGAACTTCGTCGTTACGGAGACCGGAACGATCGCGCTCGTCACGAACGAGGGGAACGCCCGAAAGACCGCCGCGACCCCGAAGACCCACATCGCTGTATCGGGGATCGAAAAGCTCGTTCCGACCGTCTCGGATCTGCAGCCGTTTTCGGAACTCATCGCCAGAACCGCGACCGGACAGGACTTCAGTTCGTATCTGACGCTTCTGACGCCGCCGGTCGAGACGCCGTGGGTCGATTTCGAAGCCGGCGAGTACGGCGACGCCGAGGACCGCGAGTACCACCTCGTGTTGCTGGATAACGGCCGGATGGCGATGCGCGAGGACGAGCAGTTGCGCGAGACGCTGTACTGCATCCGCTGCGGTGCCTGTTCGAACGCCTGTGCGAACTTCCAGTCGGTCGGCGGCCACGCCTTCGGCGGGGAGACGTACTCCGGCGGTATCGGAACCGGATGGGAAGCCGGCGTTCACGGCCTCGATTCGGCCTCCGACATGAACGACCTGTGCACCGGCTGCTCACAGTGTGTGAACAAGTGTCCGGTCAAGATCGACATTCCGTGGATCAACACGGTCGTCCGAGATCGACTGAACCACGACAAAGCGCCGGACGGGATGGACTTCCTCGTCGACGGGTTGACGCCGGACGACGAACCGCGCGGACTGGACATCCAAAAGCGGGTCTTCGGCAACATCGAGACGATGGCGAAACTCGGGTCGATGACGCCGCGGCTCTCGAATCTGGCGATCGAATCGAGCGCCGTTCAGAAGCTTCTCGAACGGTTCGCCGGGATCGACAGCCGCCGGACGCTCCCGACGCTCGCCCGCGAAACGCTCGTCG
>CAYQWI010000060.1:0-8702 GCA_964421165.1 uncultured Natronomonas sp. | reverse complement strand
ACCCGGGCCATGAGCTTGGAAGGCTCAGGTCCTACCACTAGACCACCGGCGCGCATTATGGCGTAACACCACGCCGTATAAGGGTCTTTTCGTTCGACGCAGGTAATTAAATACGAACGCGCTCACTCGGATTCGACGACGGCATAGCAGTTGCCCATCGCGAGAAACGATTCGACGATCGAGAGATCGCTTTCGTCGAGATCGCTTTCGAACTCCTCGGGCGCGTAAATGTGATAAAAGCGCGGGACGGTTTCGCCGCCCGGCAGCGTCCACTCGACGTCCGTATCGAACCCGACCGACTCGTCCTCGGTGTCGAAGCGGTCGTGCGTCGTACTCCAGACGCTGATAAGGGCGGTTCCGTCGGGCGTGAGTACCCGGGCGAGTTCGTCGAGACTTCGAATCCGGAGCCGACGGTCGGGAAGGTGATGTAACGTCGCCACGTAGAGCGCCAGATCGACGGTTTGAGCCGCGATCGGCAGCGAGGCAGCGTCCCCCTCGATGAACGCCGCGTCGGGGACGCGATCGCGCGCGATTGAGAGCAGCGATCGGCTGGCGTCGAGCCCGAGCGCTCGCGTCGACCGAGCGGCGAGAAGCGCCGTGTGGCGACCGTTGCCGCAACCGATGTCCAGCGCCGTGTCGGCGCTGCGGTCCGCACAGAACGACTCCACGTCCGGCCAGGGATGTTCCCGAGTCGTCGAGAAGTGGTCAGCGATCCGCTCATACGTCGCGCGAACACCCGGACGGTCTGCCATACTCGGTGTTCCCCCGGCGCGGATAAGAGCGCGACGGTCCGCGGCGGCGGGTTATAAGACCGCCAACACGACGTACGTGATCGAAAGCATCACCGTCGAGTGTTTCATCCCGTCTTTGATCGAACCGCTTCCCATGACGCCGGCGACGAGTCCGGACAGCGCCGACTGGATGAGGGCGGTGTGGAAAAAGACCAGCCGGTAGGTCTCCCGATCGCTCCCTTCGAGACCACCGAACGAGCCGAGCGCCGTTCCTCCCACGCCGTCCGAAATTTCGCTTACGTCCGGAAGACTCGGTATCAGGACGGACTCCAGAGCGACGATGACGATCAAAAAGACGAGAAACGAGACGTAGATAACGACTAAATACGTAAACATCTCCTGTCTCCGCTGGCGGCGAAGCTGGAGATCCGAACGGGCCTGATCGGCCGCAATGCGGAGGACGGGACCGATCTCGTTCGAGGCCCGCATCGCGTTCGTGATAAGCGTCACGACGCGAGTTATCGACGGGGTTCGAACGCGGGATTCGAACCGGGACAGCGCCGTTTCGGCCGTCGCTCCCCACGTTACGTCCCGCCAGATACGGTCGACCTCCGCGTCCAGCGCACCGACATCGCTTCGGCGGAGCCGATCGAGCGAGGAAACGATCGAAATACCGGCCTCGTTGAGGCTCGCGAGGCGGTCCAGGAAGTCGGGGACTGCGGCTTCGAGCCGTCTGAGCCGATGCTTCCGATACTCGTAGACGACGGCGAACGTGCCCATCAGAAAGAGCGCCGCCTGAACGAGCAAGTCGTCGAGCACCTGCACGTCGACGCTCCCTTCGGCGATGGCCGATGGAAAGCGATATGCAGTGGCGAACACTGCGATCGGTATCGTGACGTATAACAGGAGTCGCGGTCGGGCGATCACTGAGGCGACCGGTGCAGTCAGTGTCTCCTGTATCGACTGTATCCCTCGATACGCGTTCAATCGCTCGTGGTTGGCTTCCGATCCCGGAGCACTGTAGCCGCCATCGGTTTCGGTGGCCGCCGTCGGACGTGCGAGGGCGGTGTTGGCGACCGATCGCTGTTCGGACTGTCTCGTCGCACGCAGTGGTTGAGTGATATCGAGGAGATACCCGAGAAACAGCAAGTTTGCGGCGGGGATGACTACGTATGTGATCAGCTGCATTATTCGGAGGGTCCCCCCGACCGTGAGGCCGATTATCAGGAGTATCGTGGCGAGAAACAACATCCCTGCCACAGTCACGGTGACGTATACTTCGGCCGTCGTGGCGAGGAGATTAAGGATCTCAGCTTGCTGGTCTTCGGCCTCGTCGCGGTATCGTTCGTACTGTTCGTGGAGAAACTCCGAGATATCGCCGCCGCTTTGGAGCACGCTCGAGAGATTCTCCGAGAACGACGAGAACTGTTCGGACGGCGTACTATCGGAGAGGTCCTGTATGGCTGTCACGAGATCGACGTTGAACAGATCGAGGTTCCGGACGGCGGTATCGACTTCGGTAGCGCCTTCACCGAAGACGCCTTCGTTGGCGGCGAGCGTCCGAAGCACGTCGGGAAACGACATTCCGCCGCGGGTGAGCGCGTACGTGAACGCGACCATTCGCGGGAGGCTTGCTTCGATCTGGCGCCGTCTGGCGTCGGCACGAATCGCAGGGATTCGCCACCGGAGCGCGTAGGCTCCTCCCGCGGCAGCCACGCCGAGAGCGATACTCGCAAACAATACGACACCGAACTGCACGCCGTCGATAGCCATGAGATCGAGCAGACGCGGATCGATCTCTCCGGATCGGACGATGACAACCGTTGCGACACCCACGTACAGTCCGATTATAACGCCGCTTATCGCGGCCCCGATCGAGTACAGGTACGTCTTGGCGGCGTACTCCCGATACGACGTTCCGATGGCTGCCGACCGTAGGAGACGTTCGCGTTGGATATCGTGTTCGATGGTTCGACCTCCGAACAGCACAAACGCTACCCGGGTGAGCAACGCGTCGATGCGTTCGCTAAAGCGAGCCGTAACGAAGAATCCGAAGAACGCGACGGCGACGACGAGCGGTAGCAGACGGAGCATTACTCGCTCCGCACGTTCTCATCGAGCGCCAATTCAGCGTCGGCCTCCTCGATAGTTGCCATCACTCTGTCGGGCGCCATATAGTATCTGTTCACCATCGTGGTAAACTGCTGATACTGGGTGATCTCTCGATCCTGAAGGAATTCGAGGAACGTCCGTCGCCGCCTGAGCTCCCGGAGTAGCTCGGATTTCGACCAGCCCCGCTCGTCCCGAATCTCCTCCATGAGCGTTTGTGTCCCTTCTTCGAAATCGTCGGTCGACGAGTCCCATCGGTACGCCCCCGTGTAGTCGAGTTCTCCGGTTCGTTGGTCGACGCTTTCGATTTCCGCGATCGTTTGCGCCCGGCGAACCCGCTGGCTACCGAACCGAGAGAGCGTCTGCACACACAGAACGTCGAGCGACTGGACCATCGATCGCGGAACGTTGATCGGCTCGTTTTCGAGCCTGTTTATCACCGTCTGGACAGAGTCGGCGTGCATCGTCGACATCGTTGTGTGGCCCGTATTCATCGCCTGAAACAGCGTCATCGCCTCCTCGCCGCGAACCTCGCCGACGAGAATATACTCCGGCCGGTGTCGCAGCGCCGACCGAAGGAGATCGTACATCGTCACGTTTGCGGCCTTATCGAGCCGTTCGCGAGTCACACACGACAGCCAGTTGTCGTGATACAGCGCCAACTCCCGGGTGTCCTCGATCGTGATGAGCTTCGAACGCGGCGGGATGAACATCGAGATGGCGTTCAGCGAGGTCGTTTTTCCGGAAGCGGTCCCGCCCGCGAAGACGATGTTTTTGTTGTGTTCGATCGCCATCCACAGATACGCCATCTGCTCCAGCGAGTAGGTTCCGAACTCTAAGAGATCGATCGGCGTAAACGGCTCCTCGCTGTATTTCCGGACGGTGAACGCCGATCCGCGCGGCGTCACTTCCTCACCGAGCGCTAACTCCGCGCGCGATCCGTCCCGGAGCGTCGTCTCGACGATCGGACTTCCGATCGAGATGTGTCGACCCGCTTGTTGGGCCATCCTGACGACGTAGTTGTCGAGTTCGTCCTCCTCGAAAGAGATGTTCGTTTCGAGATCTTGGTACCCTTCGTGATAGACGTACAGCGGAATCCCGTAGCCGTCACACGAAATGTCCTCGATATATGGATCATACATCAACGGATCGATCTTCCCGAAACCCTGAAACTCGCGATAGAGATAGTAGTAGAGGCGATAAAATCCCGCTTCGTCGATGTCTACCCCGTATCGCTCCAGGCGACGTCGAAGCTCCGATCGGAGCACTTCTTGAGGTGGGCCCTCCTGATCAGTGTATAAAAGCGGTATACGAACGTCGTCGTACAGCGTTTCGAGGAGATCGCTTTCGAACCGATCGAGTTCCGGCTCGACGGCGTAGTAGAACTGCTGATCCTGCTCGTCGTCTTCGGTGATCACCGCGTACGAAAAGGGCGGGTTCAGCCAGTATCGATCGAGGCGTCGTCCTTCGTAGGTTCGATCTCCGACGACGCGCCCGTGTTTTTCCGGACGATACCACTCCGCTGGAACGGACGCTCCACGAAGTACCTGTCCTGTCCGAATCAGTCGCTGTTTGGCCGCTTTGACCCCTTCCGCGAGCCGGTTATCGGACATTTCGTGACAACCCCTGGACGGTAACTGTCTGTGGGTATGTGAGCCGCCGAAATAAATGTCCCCCGCGTTCGGTCGGGGATACGCGTCATCTGCGAATCCGACGGGAAGCTTCGACGCCCATTCGAAGAAGCCGACGCGTCTGACGGGGGCGTTACGTTCATGCGTGCGGCGCACTTACGTTCGGATAAGCAGTGATGCGGCGTGATTACTTCACTTTAGACACGGATGGCATATCGGCCGCGGATTCGGGGCGGCCAGTTATCACTATCACCTACGAGGGACCCACTGAGGAGCTCGAACCCCGGTTCCGTCGAGGGGAAACACCGCTCGGAGGCGATGAGGTCGATGTCACCTTCCGGTTACAGAGCCCGTTGGACGATGAATCCCCCGTCGGCGTGGTGGCGCTCGCGGACCGCGTGACCGGGGAGTACGTTCTCGAACTGAACGTCGAAGCCGAGGCGGTGTTGGCGATCATCGATGCCGTCGGTGAGGAGGGAGAAAACGACGGTGACTATCGGATCGTGATCGAAGACGCGGACGGAACCGAACTCGCCACCTACGAGAAATCGACGCTGTTGGTGTATGACCCCGAGGGCGAACTGCTCCGCGATCGAAGCCTCATCCCGAGCGGCGTCGAGATTTAACTCATGGGGTCGTGCGAAACTATTTTGCGGCATGGGGAGTCGTCGGTATCTCGGATGTCGAGGCTCGTCGTTTCGCCGTACTACCGCACGCACAATCCTATCAGGCTCCGAACTCCGATTCCGTGACGCGAACGACGAGCGTTTCGTCCACATCGTGAAGATCGTACGTCGGAAGCTCCGGACCGGTTCGGGTCACGAACATCGGTTCGAGGAGTCGTCCGTCGTCGACGCCGAACACTTTCAGGAACCGATCGGTTTCGTCCGGATCGAACTTGTCGTCGCGAATCTTCGTCGCTAGCTTCCGCGAAAGCCACTCGTCGCCGCTGACAGAGGAGTCGAACACGAGCGCCTCGCGGACGAAGCGAACGAGGTACCAGTTGAGGTCGTTCAACAGCGCGACTGCAGCGCCCAACGAGACGGTTTCGAGTGCGACCGTGTTCTCGTATGGGGCCCTGAGATCGTACGTCGCGAGCGCTTCCCGCGCGGTTTCGCGGCTTACGAGTTCGTATCGCAACTCGATGCCGTCGTCCCCGATCAGACACACCCGCGTCATACCTCACTCTCGCGGTCGGGGAAAAAGTCGGTTTCGCTCCGGAGCGATAGCCCCAGCCACGGAAGCAGCACCGTTAGAACGTCGTCAAATCGCCGTCTATCACCTGTTTAGTAATGTCGGTGACGTTTTCGAGCTCCGAGTCGATGATCGCGTGAACGTCGTCTTCGATATCTCCGACAGTCACGCCGTCCTCGGTGACGAGGCTGGCGTCGGCAACGTGGGGCTGATCGATCGGTTTCCCGATCTGTGAAAGGAGTCTGATTCGGACTTCTCGAATGCCGTCGATCTCGTCGACGATCGTTCTCGCGATTTCGGTCGAAAGCAGATTGTAGATCTTCCCGATGTGGTTGACCGGATTCTTCCCGGAGGTCGCCTCCATCGACATCGATCGGTTCGGCGTGATCAGGCCGTTCGCCCGGTTGCCGCGCCCGACCGAGCCGTCGTCACCCATCTCTGCGCTCGTTCCCGTCGTCGTCAGGTAGACCGACTGTTCGTCGTAGTCATCGGCCGTGTTGACGTGAACTCGCACGTCGCGATCCGTGATGTCGGTCGCGAGATCGGAGACGAACTCCCGAACCGCGGTAACGGCCGCGTCGTACTCGTCGAGATCGGAGACGTATCGATCGACGACCGCGACGGCGACGGTCACATCGATCGTATCGCCCTCGCGCTTTCCCATTACTTTGATATCTTGTCCGATCTCGGGGTTGTCGTCGCTGTAGTGACCGTTTAGCTCCCGTTCGGTTTCGAGAACGATTTGCTCGGTTTCGGTCAGCGGCGCATGGCCGACGCCGAAGGAGGTGTCGTTCGACATCGGGACCTGCTTGCCGTCCTCACCGAAGACTTCCTGGAGATCGCCCGATCCTTCACCGAGTTTGATATCGACGACGATGTCCGTCCCGAAATCGATGTGCGGGAAGTTCTCTCGAAGATACTCACGAGCGGCCCGGAGGGCGATCGTCTCGGCCGGGATCTTCTCCCCCTCGTACTGTTTCGTCGCCCGTCCCGTGATGAGCAGATAGATCGGGTCGATCACTTCCCCGCCATCGAAAGCGGGTGCGGAGCTGCCGGCAACCAGCTGTGTCTCGTCCGTGTTGTAGTGGAGGACTTTCCCGACGCGATCGATATACTCGCGCGCGAGGGCTTGTGAGACGTGCTCTGCGATACCGTCACACAGCGAGTCTGGGTGACCGATCCCCTTCCGTTCGACGATTTCGACGTCCTGCTCTTCGACCGCGCGACCGTCGACCGGCTCGACGCGGATGTTGCGAATAGTCATTAGCCGTCTCTACCCTTCGACACGTTCTATAACTTACGGAAACCAAATACCTCTATTTGATTACTGAAGTGCATTTATTTTTCATCGAGGAGGAGACCGAGATACGATCGTCGGATACTGTCTTCCGCGTTGAGGCCCAACCGATCGAGGAGTTCGATCGCCCCGTCACGCGCGGGTCCGATCTCTTCGGCTTCGATCTCGACCTCGACGAATTCGCCGAGCCCGTCGACTGAATCGAGCGTGATCGTGTAACCGTCGTACCGAAACCGCTCGCGGCTCTTCTCGACCGTTGCGGCGGGCTCGAAGCTCAATGCTCCGAGAATGGACGCCATCGTCTCTCCGTCCCCGATTTCTGTTTCGAGTTCCTCCCGGGTCTTCGAATCGGGATCGACGAGCGGACCTTTATAAGTCACTCTCGCCCGACTATCCGTATCGTCCACGCCGCCCGTCTCGCGGCGGATTCGAAACGCCTCGTCGGTTTCGGCGAAATCCCTGACCGGATGATCGTAGTAGGTGTCGATCTGTCGGACGGTTCCCAACGGTTCCGCACCGATCTCTCCGAGCAGATCCCGGATGTCACCGTGCGCCGCTCGGACCTTTAGCTCCACTTCGTACATATTCGTACGTCTCGACGCCCCGCCAAAAGCGTCCTGTCTTCGTTCAGAGCGAAACGTGATTGTTAAGGGTGCGACGACTGTCGTAAGGAGTATGAGCGACGAATCTGACGCGATCGATGAGACCGAAGCGGTCGAGGAAGACCCCAAACCAACCGAAGAAGAAACCCAGACGGAGGCCGAAGAAGCCGAGTCTGCCGAAGAGGAAGCGGCGGCCGACGGTCTGCAGGACGGCGACTTCGTCCGGATCGCGTACACTGCCCGAACGGTCGATGACGGGCAACTCGTCGACACGACCGATGTGGAAGTCGCCGAAGACGAAGGCGTCGCGGATCAGGGTGAGTTCGAACCTCGCGTCATCGTGTTGGGCGAGGGACACATCTTCCCCGGCGTCGAGGACGATATCCGTGGCAAGGAGATCGGCGACGAGGGCAGCGTCGTCATCAGCGCCGAGGAGGCGTTCGGCGAGTACGACGAATCGGAAGTTAGCACCGTTTCCGCCGACAAGATCGATGAGGACGATCGCTACCCCGGTGCACGCGTCCAGATCGACGGTCAACAGGGCGTCCTGGAAACGATCATCGGCGGCCGCGCCCGCGTCGATTTCAACCACCCGCTCGCCGGCGAGGACATCGAGTACGAGTACGAACTGCTCGACACCGTCGAAGGCGATCTCGAACAGGCTCGTGGGCTGTTGAACATGTTCCTCGATCTCGATTTGGAGATGTGGGTCGAGACCGACGAGGTCGAAGAGACGCGCGTCGAGGAACCCGACGAGGAAGACGACGAGGGCGAACCCGAGACGGTCACCGAGACAGTCGAGAAGCGGACCCTGTACGTCGAATCGACGCCGCAGCTCTCGATGAACCAGCAGTGGATGATGCAAAAACAGCAGATCGCCCAACAGCTCACCGAGCTGACCGACATCGACCGCATCCTGATTCAGGAGATCCTCGACGGCGGTATGGGGATGGGAATGGGCGGCATGATGGGCGGTCTCGGCGGTGGCGGCGAGGGCGACATCGATATCGAAGAAGCGCTCGAGGAAGCCGATATCGACGCCGACGAGATCGCAGAGGACCTCGAGTAACGCGGCGGTTCGGACCGATCGGTTCTACAGATAGAGCAGGCCGAGTGCCTCGGGTCGTTCGAGAGAGCA
>CAYQWI010000059.1:4388-8781 GCA_964421165.1 uncultured Natronomonas sp. | reverse complement strand
GTCGGCGGAATCGTCGCGGCCACGGGGGGACCGCCGTCACGGGTGTTGGCGACCCACGGGGGCGTCGACTCGCCGATCCTCTTTATCAGGTTCATCGCGTTGACGCTGTGTTTCGGTGCCGTCGTGTTGGCGTTAGCGATGGCCGTCTCGGTTCTCATCCGATCCGGTCGGGCCGCGCTCACGGCTGCACTCGCCGTCGCCGTCGCCGTTGTCGCCGGCGGCGATCTGTTGGCGCTCGTCGGACTCACGTCCGATCTGATCGAAGATGACTTCCTCGGAACGGTTCTGGCCGCGAGTCCCAACGCCGCCTACCGGGGGCTCGTACTCGAGACGGTCGTCGGTGTCGCGACCGATCAGGGGGATGCGATCGACGTTCCGGCCGCCGTCATCGGACTCATCGGCTGGCTCACGGTGAGCCTCGGGATCGTCGCAGCCGGTATCGATCGGGAGCCGCTGGGGTGGGTTCGGAACACGCTCCGAGCGGTCGCCGTTCGGGTGACCGACGCACTCTCGCGGTAGTTGTTCGGTCAGTCTCTTCTCGATCGCCGATCAGCGTTCATACGAGCACTGAAAGATCACAGCGAGATGATGGGCGTCGATTTCGACGCCGGCAACTGGCACTACCTCCGCCCCGAGGACGAGGCGGTCGCGGCGGTCTATCGATGATCGGATCAGAGATTCATTTCGAGAGACGTACCAGATTACACAATACCGTTCGGCCCCGAGACTCGGTCGTACTGAAATGACAGTGCCACGCCCGCCCGAACTGACGGACGAGATTATCGTCCAAGCCGCCGTCGGTCTCGCGGCTATCGCTCTCGTTGCCGGGCTCGTCGGCGGGCTGTTCTTCGTTGATTTCGGATCGGAGACGCAGGACCCGGTCGATTTCGATAGAACCGTCACCGTCGGCTTGACGCTCGAGGACGAACTCCGATTGGAGGACGAAGACGAAGCGATCGAGCTGCCGAGGATGCAGGTGTTTTACTCGCAGTATCCGTACGTCGTCGGCTACTACGGCGTCGGATCGTTCGTCACCGAACGCCGAGAACCTGCCCACGAACAGCAGTTCGGGTTCCCGATCGCGACCTACGTTACGGATTATTCCGACCGTGGTGTCGAGTTGAACGAGGAGGGGATCCCGAGGACCCGAATCGAACCCGGCTGGGTCGAAGCCGAAACCGCCGTCTACGTCATCGACAGCGAGGCAAGATCGCCGTCTGGAGCGGCTGTACTACCGTTTAGTTCGCGAGGGGAAGCGGACGAGTTCATCGACGAGTACGGCGGAACCGTTGTTGAATGGGAAGAGATTCTCGAAACGGAGTTCGAATCGAACGATGCCGCGGCGGTCCGGGACCGAGTCGGCGAACAGCATCGAAGCGCGGACGCGACGGTCGCGGATCGGTCCTCACTTCGCGATCGGCCGGTCGAAACCGTTGTCGGTGAGGACGCGGCAACGGTACAGGAAGCCGTCGACGTGGCACCACCGGAGACGACGGTCGTCGTTCCCGAAGGGGTGTACAATGAAACGGTCGAAATCGACCGTCCGATCACGGTCCGAGGCGTCGGGGACGCACGGCTTCGAGGCGACAACAACGGGACCGTCCTCACAGTTACAGCGAACCGGACGGCGATCGTCGGGATGAGTATATCCGGGGTCGGCGACGCCACACCCGGCCCGACGGTGACCGACGACCACGCCCACGGCGGCTTCAGTGGCGGTGGCGGGCACGATCACGGCGACGCCGACGGGGACGACACGTGGGATGCGGACGTCGAAGACGATTACGCACAGGGTGATACAGCGATCTCCGTGGAGACGGCATCCGACGTTCTCATCGACGAGACCGAGATCGACACGTCAGCCGCAGGGATCATCCTCCGCGATTCGCCCGGCGCAGTCGTCAGAAACAGCACCGTCGTCGGGAGCGACAACTATCGGGACGGACACATGGGCGTCGTGGCGATGCGCTCGCCGGGGATCGTCGAGGAGTCGACGTTCGTCGGCGGCCTCGACGGCGTTTACACCCACCGCGCGGAGGGGACCGTCGTCCGGAACAACGAGCTGCGCGAGAATCGCATGGGGATCCACCTCATGTTCACCTCCGGCGCGCTCTTGGCGAACAACACGATCACCGACTCGGAGGACACCGGGATATACGTGATGACCGGACCGCAACGGAACGGGCTCGTCGGAAACGAGATCACGGACACGCCGACCGCGATCAGCATCGGCGGGACCGACAGCTACGTCGCGGACAACGTCTTGACGGACAATTGGCTCGGAGTTCGAATCGACGCGACCGCCTCGATAATCGAGCGAAACGTCATCGCCGACAACCGAGACGGGGTCGAAACGTGGGCGTTGCTTCCGACGAATCGCGTCACGCACAACGATTTCGTCGGGAACGAACGCCACGTTTCGGTCAGCAGCGGCCGGCTCCGAGTGTGGACACACGACGGCGAGGGGAACTACTGGGAAGGTGCGATCGGAACGACCGACGGGACGGTCATCCAGCGCCCCTACACGCCGACAGATCCCGTCGACGGACAGCTTCACCGGACAGACGGGGCAAAGACGCTCGCGCAAGCACCCGCACTCGATGCGCTCGCCGGCTTCTCGGGCGCAGTCCCGGGAATGCGAGCCGATGAGGTGATAGACATCGCGCCGCGCTGTTCGCCGGTCAACGAGGCGTGGTTCGAGCGGACGGGGAAGACGGACACGGAGCCGGTCTGTCGTTCGGACGGGCGCGAGGAGATGGGATCATGACACAGGAGACACCGACACTGACGGTATCGGAGGTAGCACACTCGTACGGCCGAGTAGCCGTGCTTGACGATGTCTCGTTCGAGATTCGTTCGGGCGACGTGACGGCGATCATCGGCCCGAACGGCTCGGGGAAGACGACGCTCATTCGGGCGATCGTCGGACTACACGAACCGACCGGCGGGAAGGTCGGATATCACGGTCCGGCCGTTTCGAGACCGATCGGATATCTCCAACAGCGGCCGGCGTTTCGGCCGGGGCAGACGGTTCGCGACGCGCTGACGTTTTATGCGTCGCTCGTCGGCGAAACGGGAGCCGACGTCATGGACCGACTCGAACAGGTCGGGTTGGCGGCGGCGGCCGATCGAAACGTCGAGGCGCTCTCGGGCGGGATGACCCGACTCGTCGGGATCGCACAGGCGACGATCGGGAATCCGCCGGTCGTCGTCCTCGATGAACCCGCGAGCGGGCTGGATCCGGGCATGAGCGTCCGGATCTTCGAGGTCGCCGAAGAACTCACTTCGGAGGGGGCGGCGGTGCTTTTGAGTTCGCACGATCTCGCGTTGGTCGAACGCACCGCAGACCGGGTCGTCCTGCTCGACGACGGTGAAGTTGCACGGGCGGGAGCGCCGGCGGATATTCTGGCCGAACTCGGCGTCGATTCGCTGCTCGAAGCGTTCGAGACAGCCGTAACGGGGGATTCGGGGACGGTTCGAGTCAGGGGTGAAAGCGCGTGAGCACGCCGACGGAATCGACCGAATCGACGGACGTGTCGACGACCACTGTATCGAACCGAACGCCATCCGCGTGGACGATCCTTCGGAGTATCATCAAGCGAGAGCTCTCGACCGTCGTCGTCGGCAGAACCTACGCGCTCATGTGGATCGGGCTCGTCGGAATCCTCCTCGGGATCGCCTGGTTCGGTGGCGGAATGCAGTCCGGCTACGTTTCGACGATCATCGATCTGTTGACGCCGCTCGAACTGTTGGTCCCGGTCGTCGCGTTCGCGTTCGGCTATCGAGCGATCCTCGACGACGAGCGTCGCGGAGTGTTGGACGTGTTACGAACGTATCCGGTCGCTTCGTGGCAGGTCGTCGCGGGCGTGTACATCGGTCGAGCCATCGGGATCGTCGTCGTAATATCGACGGCGCTTTCGGTCCTTATGTACCCGATATTCCTCACCGAGGCGCACCGGCCGCTGTTTTATGCGACCCACACAGGGGCCGATTCACCGGGGCTATTCCTCCGGTTTATCGTCCTGACGACGTGTTTCGCGCTGGTCATGCTCGCCGTCGCCGTCGCGATCTCGACGCTGGTCGGGACGGCGCGAACCGCCATCGCCGTCGCCGGATTGGCGCTGTTGGGGATTCTCTTCGCAGCCGACATCGCGCTCGTGTTCGGGCTCTCACGGGGGGTTATCGAGGAAGCGTCGCTCGTCAACTCGCTCGCCATCAGCCCACTCAGCGCCTATCGCGGCCTCGTGCTCGAAACGACAGTCGCCGTTACCGCGGGAACGGGACCGAGAACAGCTTCGCCGATCGCAAGCGCCGCCGGACTCGCCGTGTGGTGGCTCGGATCGCTGCTCGTCGCGACGGTTTCAGTTCGTCGGTAATACAAAAGTCGTCGGTG
>CAYQWI010000059.1:2603-4378 GCA_964421165.1 uncultured Natronomonas sp. | reverse complement strand
TAACGTCGTCGTGTTCGAGGAGTTCCCCGCCGTGCTCGTCGGCGAACGCCGCAGCCTCGTCGGCGTCGGTGAATCCGATGAGCGAACCTCCCATCGCCCCTTCGACATCGCTGTTGGCCACGAAGGTGAGGTCTCGAAGATCCGCGAACACCTCGGCTTCGAGGTGGGCACTTATCACCGTCACGCCGCCGTCATCGAACAGTTCGTACTCGACGAGGGAGTAGTCAGTACCGTAGGAGATCTGCGGTTCGTGTCCTCGCTCTTCGTTTTCGAGCAAGAAGTTGTAGGTGCACGTAGAGCTGCAGAACCAAGCGACTCCGCCTTCGCGGTCGTCGGGCAGCGACGGAGGGGCGTCGTCACCGTAGAAGGCCTGTCCGACGGGACCGGGATGCATTCCGATCCGCATACTACAGTAATCACACTCGCTTTCGCCGTCGATGGTGATCGGATCGGGACCGCTTCGATCGTCGTCAAGACAGCCGGCGACGGCCGCGACGCCGCCGGCCGCGACTACCGTCAGGACAGTTCGTCGCGTCCGATCGATCGAGTCACTGTGGTGGTCCATACGATACGGTAGACTCCCGACGAGTATATCTGATCTGGTGCGATCGTAAAACGGAACGTCGCGTCGGCCGCTACGCGTGATAAAACAGCGCAGCACACAGCCTGCTGGAACCGAAGCGCTACGATTCGAGCAACGAATCGACGAGCCGCGAGAAGCGATCGACGAGTCGATCCGGAACGCTCGGATCGATCTCGACGAG
Source organism: uncultured Natronomonas sp. (assembly GCA_964421165.1). GTDB lineage: Archaea > Halobacteriota > Halobacteria > Halobacteriales > Haloarculaceae > Natronomonas. The sequence goes on along the minus strand of CAYQWI010000059.1, from coordinate 3,614 downwards.
CAGTTCCCGAAGCAGCTCCGGACGGGTCAGACGCACTGAGACGGTCTGTCCGTCGTATTGTTTCTCGGCGAGGTCGTGCTCGAGGAGGTTCGAGAGGTGCCACTCGACGGTGCTTCGGGCGATGCCGGCTTCAGTAGCGAGCTCGTCGGGATGGGTGGAGTCCCGATCGAGCAGGAGGATGACGAGTTCCCGCGTCGTCTCTCGGCGTAACAGCGCGAGGGCGGCCTGTTCTTGCCGGGAATAACCGACCGGGAAATAGTGCGTTCGACCGCACACGTCCAGACTCTGGAGTGAGTCGTTCCGAATCAGTCGCCGAAGGTGATACTGCGTCTGTCCGGTCGCGATGTCGAGATTCCGGCTCACCGCGTTGAAGTGGACGCCAGGAGTGGATTCGACGTGGGAGCGAACTCTCGTTTTTGTATCTGTCATAGCTATCAGGCGGCCCTACTGGACGTATCGGCTGCGCACTCATGAAGCGCCGGTCGCATCTCATTACGTGAGACACGTCGAGGGAAGGACAGTACCCGGCAGATCGACCACTGATCTCGACGGGGTCGGTTCCGAACGGGAACGACGGGACTGAGCGCACAAGCGCCCTCGGGTCTCAAAACCACAATATTGTATTGAATGTGCAAACACTTATGGATCTCGATATCCTACTGGTGATAACGATGGCCGACGCAATGAGCGAATACCTTCGACAGGATATGCAGTGTGAGGGGCTCCTCGAGTGTATTCACGGGTTAAAAGAGCTCGATAAGGAGATATTCCGGATCCTCACGGAGCGGACGGAGCCGATGACCGTCGACGAGATCGCCGAAGAGGTCGAGCGTGAGCGATCTACCGCGTACCGGTCGATACAGCGGCTGGTACAGAGCGGGTTCGTACAGAAAGAACAGGTCAACTACGAACAGGGTGGATACTACCACGTGTTCCGACCGACGGACGCGGACGAAATCGCCGACGACATGCAGCGAATGCTCAACGACTGGTACGCCAAGATGGGCCAGC
>CAYQWI010000059.1:0-2593 GCA_964421165.1 uncultured Natronomonas sp. | reverse complement strand
GGCGAATTCCGCGAGAAGTACGACGAGATGTCCGAACAAGCGGCGACGGCTGAACACTGAGCGGAGGGTCGTTCGGATCGGCGCCGGCCATTGTTTGTCCGTTTTACACAATATTGCCGAACGGCGTATCGTAGCAACAGCCGTGTGAATCGCCGAGCCATACCAAACTATAGGTGAATCAAGAGCGTAGTTACCGCAACCAATGAAAGCCGTCGTGTTCGAAGAGTTCGGAACAGTAGCCGTCGAAACCGTTCCCGACCCTGAAGTCGGTGACGACGAAGCGCTCGTCGAGGTCGATCGCGTCCAGCTGAGCGTTACTGAAGGGATGATCTATCACGGCGAAGCGTCGGCGTACTTCGAGGCGATCGAAGAGCGTCTTCGAGACGGACCGGCACAGCTGTTCGGCCACGAGTTCGTCGGTCGCGTGGTCGAAGTGGGAGATGGCGTGAGGACCCTCTCAGTCGGGGACAGGGTGTACCCGCCGGGGAAAATTTCGTGTTACGAGTGTGAGCACTGTCGACGCGGCTACTACCACTTCTGTCCGAACAAGGAGACGCTCGGATTCCACCGCCCCGGCGGGCTGGCAGAGATGGTCGCGGTTCCGGAAGCGGCGCTCTGTGCGCTGCCCGAGAACGTCTCCGACGCCGAAGGCGCCGCCATGCAGCCGTTCGTCAGCTCGATGCTTTGCGTCCACGACGCCGACCTGACGACGGGGGACGTCGTCGCCATCGTCGGGGGCGGCGTGATGGGCAACCAGTGTGGTCAAGCCGCACTCCACATGGGTGCCTCCGAAGTCTTCGTGACCGATGTCGAGGAGAGCAAACTTGCGCTGGCCGAGGAGATGGGGATGACCGGAATCGACGCGACCGAAGCGGACCCCGTCGAGCGGATCCGCTCGGAGACGGATTCGATCGGCGCGGACGTCGTCTTCGAGGCCGTCGGTGCCGGACAGACGCACGCGACCGACGGCGACGATCCGCTCGCGCAAGCGCATCGAATCGCTCGCCGGAACGGAACGGTCGTTCAGGTCGGGATCCTCACCGACGATCTCACGCTGGACCCCCGCCCGTACCGAAACGAGATGGTCGATTGGGTCAACCCGGTCGATATGACGGGGACGATGCCGCTCGGACCGAACTACGACGCCGGGGAGATGGCTGCGAAGTTCGTCTCCGACGACCGCGTGACGCTGGAGCCGTACGTGACCCATGAACTCGACGGATTAGAGAAGGTCGAAGAAGCGATCGAGATCACGCTCAACAAAGACGAGTACGACGCGATGGGACCGGCACAGCTCGTATTAAACGAATAGCGTCGTCCCGTGCGGAAAGCGGTGTTCTCACCGTCGAGATGGGGGCGAGCAGTTAAGTCGCGGGCGTCGGTTAATCGTGTATCGATGCCACACGTCAGCGACGTTCGAACGGGGTTGTATCGGATACCCAACGAAACAGCGTTAGAAGACGCGACTCAGTCGTTCGATAGCCTAGAGCTGGTGACGGCGGAGTTGATAACCGAGACGGGAGAGCGGGGAATCGGCTTCACCTACACGATCGGTTCGGGCGGATCATCGATACTGGAGTTTCTCGACTCCGTCTGCGTTCCGCTGATCGAAGGCGAGCCGGCCTCTCCTCGCCACCTCAGACAGACGCTCGCCGCCGGGACGACGTTCGTCGGCCGGGAAGGGATCTCGGAGCTCGCGCTCGCCGCGGTCGATACGGCGGCGTGGGATCTGCTCGGCAAACGACTGGACGCCCCGCTGTACGAGTTGCTCGGCGGACATCGACGGGACGTGCCCGCGTATCAAACCGACGGGGGCTGGCTCCATTTCGACGAAGAGACGCTGGTAGCCAACGCCGAAGAATCGGTCGAAGCCGGATTCCACGGGGTGAAGATGAAAGTCGGACGGGGGCACGGCGAGGACGTTCGGCGGATCAACGCAGTCGATGCGGTGCTGCCGGACGGCGTCGATTTAATGATCGACGCGAACTGTGCGTACACCGTCGGTCAGGCTCGACGGCTCGCGGATCGTCTCCGTGACGTCGATCTCGCCTGGCTCGAAGAACCGCTGGAGAAGGGCGATTACGCGGCGTACGCCGATCTCCGGAATCGCGTCGATATCCCGATCGCGACCGGGGAGAACGCATACAACGTGACCCAGTTCAAACAGCTCATCGAACGCGGCGGCGTCGATGTCGTTCAACCGGACGTCGCACGGGTCGGCGGGATCACGCCGTGGACGGGCGTCGCGGAGATCGCGGAGGCGTGGGGGCTGACGCTGTCGCCGCATTACATCGAACCGATCCACGCACACCTCGCGGTCGCGTTCGACAACATTCCCTATATCGAACATCACTCGACCGTGCTGGATACGGTTACGGAAGATCCGATCGTTCCGGAAGACGGCGTGTTCGTTCCCCCGAAAACACCGGGGAACGGCGTCAAGTTCACCGGTCTGGACGCGTACGAAATCGGGTAGCTCTCGACCCGTACGGTCTCGTTTATATCAACAATCGCGGAGTGGCTACTCCCGCGGTTAACGTCCTGTCTCTTACCCATAAGTCAGAGCTATCGAGAAAAATCAACCAAATTCGGC
>CAYQWI010000058.1:0-8848 GCA_964421165.1 uncultured Natronomonas sp. | reverse complement strand
TCCGTCTTGCCCTGGTTGATTCTGCACAGATGGATTTAAGTAGATGCAAGCGTGAGTCCCGTTATCGTAATGCACATATGAGTCAAAATCTACAAAAATACGTTGCAAGACGGATCGGTCAACTTTTAGTAACATACTTTATTTTCCTCACACTTCTATTCGTAATATTTAGACTCGCACCGGGGGATCCGTCGTCGATGTATCTCCTCGAAGGAATGTCGCCGGCCGAACGTGAACAGCTCCTCGAGGATCTGGGGCTCAACGAACCGATGCATATCCAGTACGTCGAGTTCCTCCAGCAGATGCTGTTCTTGGAACTCGGACAATCGTACCGCTACGGTGAACCGGTCGGTAGCCTCGTCGTCCAGAAGTTCTGGAACACGGTCGTTCTGATGGGGCCTGCGTTCTTCATCGCGTACGTACTCGGTGTGGCCATCGGGGCGTTCATCGGTTGGGTCCGAGGAACGCTCAAAGAGGAAGTCGGCGTCGTCATGACGCTCGTTGCCCGCTCCTCACCGGAGTTCTGGCTGGGCATCGTTCTTCTGATGGTCTTTTCGTTCTGGCTCGGCTGGTTCCCATCCGGTGGCATGCGCCCGCCGGGAACGGGAGCGACCACGTTCTCCGAACGCTACCTGACGACGGATTTCTTACGTCACCTGTTCTTGCCGCTTTTAACCGGAGTGATCTTCTATATGGCCACCCCGGCGCTTCTCATGCGTAGCAGCATGATACAGGTCCTGGACCAGGACTTCATCGAGATCAAAAAGGCGGAAGGGCTTCCGGAGTACGTCATCATGTACAAACACGCGGCCCGGAACTCCATTCTCCCGATCACGACGGTCGTCGCGCTCGTCGTCGGTATCTCGCTGGGCGGCTCACTGGTCATCGAGACCGTGTTCAGCTGGCCAGGTATGGGACGCGAGATGGTCGATTCGGTCCAGTTTAACGACTACGCCGTCGCACAGGCCCTCTTCTTCCTCATGGGAAGTGTGGTCATCTTCATGAACTTCGTGGCGGACCTCGCATACGTATACCTCGACCCACGGGTGAAATACGAATGAGCTCAAAAACTATCGATCGGCTTGTCGATCGCGTGGCAAACGATTCGGACGGCGGGTGGCGCTCGAAACGACGGATCAATCGGTACCGAGAGGACCTGTCCACGGTTTCGGATGTCGTGTTGGGAGATCGACTCGCGAAGATCGGCGTACTCATCCTGATCGTGTTCATCTTCCTGGCGCTTTTCGGCCCGTGGATCGCTCCGTACGATCCCGCCGAAACGCAGCGAAGTGACGCCGGAGACGTTCTGCGGACGGAAGCGCCGTCCTCCGATCACTGGCTGGGTACGACGAACCACGGTGAGGACGTCCTCTCACAGGTGATAATCTCCTCGCGTGTTTCGATTCTCGTCGGACTGCTCGCGGCGTTGATAGCGGTGTTCATCGGATCCAACGTGGCGTTGATAAGTGCCTACTACGGCGGGTGGGTCGATGACATACTCATGCGAACCGTGGATATCGCGTACGGGTTACCGTTCCTCCCGTTCGTCATCGTTTTGGTGTTCATATTCGGGACGAGTATAGAGAATATCATACTGGTGATCGCGTTAATCCTCTGGCGTGATTCAGCCAGGGTGATACGCTCGGAGGTGTTAACACAGAAGCAACGACCGTACGTCGAATCCGCCAAGGCGGTCGGTGCGAGCGACCTCCGGATAATGTACAGACACATCTTCCCGAACGTGTTACCGCTGGTCGGTCTCTACACCGCGTTCGCCGTCGCGTACGCTGTCATTTACGAGGCGAGCCTGGCGTTCCTCGGGTTCGGTGATCCGGAGCTGTACTCGTGGGGACAGATGCTGTTCCAGGCGTACCACTCCGGCGGAATCCGGTTCGCGTGGTGGTGGGTCATTCCGGCCGGCGTCTCGATCATGCTGCTCGTCGCGTCCGTGTTCTTCATCGGACGTAGTCTCGAAGAGATAACCAACCGGGAGCTCAGACACTAACAATGCTCGAAATCAACGATCTCGAAACACGATATACGACAGCGGACGGCGACGTTCACGCGGTCGGCGGTGTCTCTCTATCCGTCGATCCGAAGGAAACACTCGGTCTCGTCGGAGAGAGTGGCTGCGGCAAGACGACGCTCGCAAAATCCATCTTTGAACTATTGCCGCGGAACGGCCACGTTTCCGGTGGCTCGATCAATCTCGACGGAACCGAGATAACGGAGATGACGGAGAAGGAGCTGCGAAAGAACATCCGGTGGCAGGAGATCTCGATGATCCCGCAAACGGCGATGAACGGGCTCGACCCGGTTCAAACCGTCGGTGATCAGATCGTCCAAGTCATTCGAACGCACGAGGACGTCTCGAAAAAAGAGGCACGACAGCGAGCTCGAGATCTCTTTGAAGAACTCGGCCTCGAACCGGATCGAGTCACCGATTACCCACACCAGTTCTCGGGAGGGATGGCACAGCGAGCGATGATCGCGCTGTCGCTGGCACTGAGTCCGAAGGTGGTTCTCGCTGACGAGCCGACGACAGCGCTCGACGTGATGATCCAAGATCGGATCCTCAGGCTGATCAACGACATCAAAGACGAGTACGAGATGGCGATGATCATGATCACACACGACATGTCCGTCGTGAGCGAGACGTGCGATACGATTGCGGTCATGTACGCCGGACGAATCGTCGAGTACGCCGACGCGTCGACCGTTATCAAAGAGCCGAAACATCCCTACACGATGGGACTCCGAAACGCGTTCCCGGACATTAGTCTGGACTCACAGGATCTCGTTTCGGTCCCCGGTGAACCGCCGGAACTTATCGAACCGGAGAGCGGGTGTAAGTTCGCCCCACGTTGTCCGTTCGCAGTGGATGAGTGTTGGGATACCGATCCCGAACCGCAGGATTTCGACGGCCACATCGTCGAGTGTCACAGAGCGGACGAAGCCGAGGAACTTCGTGAGGAAGCGAGCAAAACCGAAACGTGGCTGGATATGGCTGACGACTCCGATCAAGCGATGGTGGAAACCGATGACTGACAACGACATTCAACTCGAAGCGAAAGGGCTAAAAAAACACTTTACGGCGGATGACGACTTGTTCTCCCGGCTGTTCGGCTGGGGTGAGCCGAAACAGGTCAAAGCCGTCGACGGCGTCGACCTCACGATCAAAAAAGGAGAAGCTGTGGGTGTCGCTGGAGAGAGTGGCTGTGGGAAGACGACGCTCGGCAAGACGCTTCTCAAACTGCTCGAACCGGACGCCGGTACGCTAACGTTCGACGGACACGACATCACCGATTCGATCGATCTGGACGGCCGCAACTTCCGAACCGAGGCACAGGTTATTCAGCAAGATCCGTATAAGTCCTTGAACCCGCGATTCACCGTGTTTAACTGGGTGAAAGAGCCTCTCGACATTCACGATATTGGCACCGCCGAAGAGCGGGAAGCTCGTGTTATGGACAGCATCGAAAAGGCCGGACTGCGTCCCGCGGAGGCGTACGCGAGCGAGTACCCCTCAGAGCTGAGCGGTGGCGAGCGCCAACGAGTCGGGATCGCCCGTGCAATCGTACTCGAACCGTCGTTCCTCGTGGCGGATGAACCCGTTAGTATGCTCGATGTGAGTGTCAGAGCGAGCGTTCTCGGTCTTCTCAGTAGCCTTCAAGAGGAGTTCGGACTGTCGATCATGTACGTCAGCCACGATCTCTCGCTTCTCAAACACACCTGCGATCGGATCGTCATCATGTATCTCGGTCGTATCGTCGAAGAGGGGCCGGCGACGGAGGTGATCAATAACCCGAAACATCCGTATACGAAAGCGCTCGTCTCGTCGACACCGATCATCGATCCGGATACGAATCGGACGCCGATCGAGATTGAGGGTGAAGTCCCTGACCCCGTCAACCTTCCGTCAGGCTGTCGATTCGCACCGCGCTGTCCTGAGGCGGAACCAGCCTGCGAAGAGGGTGACCCGCGGATGTACGACGTCGGAGAAGAGCAGACTGCACGCTGTATCCTCTACGACGACGAGCTAACTGACGGCACTGGTAGCCACCTCGAATCCGTCTTCGAAACGAGCGCGGAAGAGTCGACCGCGGACAGCGACTGATAGGGAGTATCGTAGCCATCCAGCGGTTTCGAAGCCCGCCCCTCGGCACTGTCTCTCAGTTCTTCCTAGGGAAATCCTGAACTTCTACGATAATCCCTATGAGACCCCCAGAATAGCTGTTTTCCCGAAGCCAATATGTTATTTTTCCCCAGTGAGGATTTCAAAGAAATCCTGAGTTAAGTTGTCCGGATCGAGAACGCAGGTGCTGAACGTCTTATACCACGACCTAACGACCATTCAAAAATAACGAAGATTGAGCTGGCGTTCAGTCGTCGGCTGCTGCTGGAACTTCTTCCTCTTCGAACGCTTCGACGATCGCTTCGACGAAGTCCGGCAGGTCGTCTGGACAGCGCCCGGTCAGTATGTTCCCGTCCTTGATCGCGGGAACGTCGTGGTAGGTCGCACCGGCGTTTACCACCGACATTTCGACCGATTGCCAGGCGGTTACGTCTTTGCCGTCGATGAGATCGGCCTCGACGAGCATCTCGGGACCGTGACAGATAGCAGCGATGAGCTTTCCGGCTTCGTAGACCTCCCGTGTGAAGTCAACGACTTCGTCGACGGTCCGCAAGTGATCCGGCGAGAATCCACCCGGATACAGCAGGCAGTCGACTTCGTCTACCTCGAGGTCTTCGAACTCGGCGACTTCGTATCTGGCTCCCGGTGCCATAACGATCGGCGGGCACGGAGTTCCGAACCGACCTCTGATCGGCTTTTCGTCGGAACTCTGCCGAGCGTTGAACCCGACGTTCATCGGAACCAGCGTCACGTTCGCGCCCATGTGGTCCAGCTGCAGGAGACAGTACTCCATCTCGATGTCCTCGAACTCGTGTGCGACGATTATCGCGACGTTTTTGTCTTCCATAGTCATGTGATAACACCTTCCATTAGGTATATCTATGACATCGATATTAAACTTTGGCCATTCGCTGTCTCACGTCCTATACCTCTTCAAAAGCGGGTTTTATCCAGACGAATATCTCTCGCAGAATCGGTCCGTACTGCCGACGAACAGGGTCTATCGAGGCGGTGGTTCGGATACCGATACGACGAAGATTAGAACACCTGCCAGCCGCCGTCGACGTTAACGAGTTCGCCGGTAACGTATCCCGCCTCTTCGCTTGCGAGATACAAGTACGTTCCCGCGACGTCTTTGGGCGTCCCGGCGCGACCCAGCGGAACGTCTTTGATGAGGCCGCCCTCTTTGGCTGCCTCGGTGGCCTCTTCGGTCCAGCCTTCGACGAACTCGGTCGCGATCTGTCCGGGACCGACGGCGTTGACGCGGATTCCGTATTCGGCCAACTCGAGCGCCGATCCACGCGTGATCATCCGAACCGATCCTTTCGTCGAGTCGTACTGGACCTGATCGAACTGTGCTAGGTTCGAACTGATCGAGGCCGTGTTGAGGATCACGCCCGGTTCGTCGCGCTCTATCATGTCGTTCGCAGCTGCCTGTACACCGAAGTAGATGCCTTTCGAGTTGACCGAGTGTATTCGTTCGAACTCTTCGGGGGAGAGTTCGAGCACTGAACCGCCGATGAACAGTCCCGCGTTGTTGACCATTACGTCGACGCCGCCGAAATCACGTGCCGTCTCGACGAGCGCTTCGATCTGTTCGCTGTCGGTGACGTCCGTTCGTTGATACACCGCCGTGCCGCCCCGGTTTTCGATCGCCTCGTGTGTCGGAACGTCGGCGTCCTTCGGCTCCTCGTCGATATCTCCGATAACTACGTTTGCGCCGGCGTCGCCGAATCGGAGGGCGATCTCGCGTCCGATACCAGATGCCGCACCGGTGATAACTACTGTTTCATCCTCGAAATCTGGATTTATGTGGCCCATGGTATCGAGTCCATTGGATGTCAGTAATAGTTTTGGGTAGGTGAGTTTATTTCTTTTCTTCTTCTCTGAATATAACAAAGAATATTGTGGGCAGCAGTCGGTTATTTATCCCCCGGCGATGATAAGGCGCCTATGATCGAACCACCGAACGAAATCGTCGACCTGAGCAATCCAATCGAGGAATCCGCGCCAGTCTGGCCGTCGTTTCCGTCGATACGTTGTGAACAAACGATGTGGGCTGCCCGCGACGGCGCGACCATGGAACGCGTCGAGATGAACAGCCATACCGGGACACACGTCGATGCGCCCTTGCATTTCATCGCCGGGGGGAAAACGGTCGACGAGTATCCCATAGAGAAGTTCATGGGTGAAGGAATCGTTCTCGATCTCACCCCGATGGAACCAGCCGAACCGGTTACGGTCGAAGCTATCGAGCCATTCGTAGACGACATCGAACCGAACGACGTGATCATGCTGTACACCGGCTGGGACGAGTATCACGGTCGGACTCCCGAGTATCTCTTCGAGTTTCCTCACCTCTCCGGAGACGCGGCCGAGCTTTTAGCCGATCTGGATCCGAAAGCCGTCGGTATCGACACGCCGAGCGTCGGTGGATGGTACGGCGAGATGCCGAACCACGGCCCCGCGACGGATATCCACCCCGCGGACTCACACCTCCCGCTCTTAGAGAACGACATCCTTCCGATCGAGGAACTCCGGAACCTCGATGAGGTCCTCGAGGGACAGTCGAGTCGACGGGCGGAATTCTTCTTCCCCTCGATGCCGTTTAAAGGAACCAGTGGCGGCTCCGTTCGCGCATTCGCGTTCCTGTAGAGCGCCGATTCGCAGTCTTTTGTGACACTCTCGGACGTCGGTGTACAGTCTTTCGCAACGATCCGGGTAACAGATTCGATTGATTCGGCCACGTAATTTATGCTACTAGATGTACATCGTTCAACGAGAGCCATGCAAGCAGATCTCATTGCGGACTGTGGGTGCGAGGTCGGAGAAGTTCCGCTGTGGCATCCATCGGAGAACCTACTCTACTGGACAGACATTCCGGCAGGGAAGCTGTATCGGTACGATCCGGCGTCTGATACCTACGAGGAGTGTTTCGATGATGGTGTCGTCGGAGGGTACACCATTCAGGAAGACGGTACGTTCCTTCTGTTCATGGAGCAGGGTGCCGTTCGGACATGGGACGGTGAAGCCCTCGAGACGATCGTCGATCGGATCCCGGGTGAGGAAAGTTCACGGTTCAACGACGTGATTTCCGATCCCGAAGGTCGCGTCTTCGGCGGAACGATGCCGACGGACGATCAACTCGGAAGCGTTTATCGGATCGATACGGACGGCTCGGTTACCGAACTCCTCGACAGCGTCGACCTTCCCAACGGGATGGGTTTCACTCCCGACCGCGAGACGCTCTATCTTACCGAGTCGTACGAGGATACCATCTACACGTTCGACTACGACGCCGAAACCGGGGCGATCGATAACCGGAGCGTCTTCGTCGACGCGTCTGAGGACGAAGGAATGCCCGACGGACTCACGGTCGATTCCGACGGATACGTCTGGTCGGCGAAGTTCGGCGGCGGCTGTGTCGTCCGCTATGATCCGTCCGGGACTGAGGCGGAACGGTACGAGATCCCCGCAGAAAACGTAACCAGCCTGCTGTTTGCCGGTGAGTCGTTCGAAGACCTGTACGTGACGACTGCGAAGTTCGAGGCGAGCGACGGCGACATCCACGCCGGTGACCTGTTCCGGCTCCGCCCCGGCGTCGGAGGCGTCGAGGAGTTCTACTCGAACGTTTCAGTGTAACACGATATTACCCGAATAGAAGACACGTTGTGAACTCATCGTATCTGTCCGTGATTCACTGTTGATTCCGGTATACCTCTCTCATAAACGGTACGGACATTCTCTGCCGCTTGCCGCCTCATCCGAGCGAGCGCCTGTTCTGTCACGCCGCCAACGTGTGGTGTCAACAGTACCTCGTCTCGGCCATAGAGCGGATGGTCGTCGCCAGGAGGTTCTGATTCGAACGTATCGAGACCCGCTCCGGCCAGATCACCCGACTCGAGCGCTTCGAGGAGCGCTGTCTCTTCGACGATTTTCCCCCTCGCTGTGTTTATCAGAACGCCGTCTTCACCGAGGGACGTCAGCTCTCCTGTCGAAACCGAGTGGTGCGTCTGTTCGGTCAGCGGAACGTGTATGCTGACTGCGTCCGATCGTTCGAACAGCGAATCCGTCGTTCCGACTCGCTCGACTGCTGTCGGGAAGGCGTCGTCTGGTAGGTACGGGTCGTACGCCAACACGGACATCCCGATCCCGAGGGCGAGATCCGCCGTCTCCCGTGCGATGTTTCCGAACCCGAATAGTCCGAGCGTGTCTCCGTCAATCTCGCGGCCCGTGTAGATCGGTCGATCCCAGCCGCCCGAACGGACGTGCCGATCCGCAGTGTGGAGGTTTCGTCTGACGCCGAAAAGCAGTGCGATCGCGTGTTCTGCGACCGACCGCGCGTTGACACCGGGCGTGTTACACACGACGATCCCCCGCTCCGACGCGGCTTCGATGTCGACGTTGTCGAGCCCGGCCCCGTGTTTAGCGATAATCTGTAGCCGGTCCCCTCGGTCGATAACGTCCGCATCGATCGTGGCTAACCTGACGATGATCGCGTCGTATCGATCGATATCCTCGAGTGCCTCCTCCCGACTGTCGTATTCGTCTATCCCGGTACACGTGGCGAATTCCGCGATCGATTCCGGGCCGGACGGATCGATCGCCGGCGGGAGCAAGACGTTCCACTGCTCGGTCATACGCGATCGTTTCGGAGAGACCGGTAAAAGCGTATCCACCGTCAACGAAGTTCTATGTACCGACCGATCCAAT
>CAYQWI010000057.1:0-8963 GCA_964421165.1 uncultured Natronomonas sp. | reverse complement strand
CGGAGCCAACTCTGTCGTGGCTGCCTCGACAAAAATCTGATTCGGCAACTACTGTTCAGCACGGGGAGGATGTCATCGACCGAGCTTTGATCTCGAGATCCCGATTCCGCCGGGTGTGATGATGATCTGGTCGTCCTCTTTTTGAACGATATCGCCGTTGACCTCGCGAGCGACCTGCTTCAGCTCGTCGGTGATGTGCTCCATCGTCCGGTCGCTCGTCGTGTGCCGAATGATATCCGCGACGACGATGTCGCCATCGTAGACCGCGTCCTTGATATCGATCACGTCGTTTTTGTCACTGATCTCGGCGAATCGGACCTGTACAGCCGCCGCTCCCGATCCGGTGTCCGCGTCGTCGACATCGAGTTCGACGTAGTCCTCTGTACTGGCCGAGCCGCCGCCGAGAAGCTTGCTCATGAGTCCCATGTTTTCGACAGGGGTTGCCGATGGCATAGGTCTTGCGTCCGCCGTGAGTCACACGTTACACGTGGAACTCGTACAGCTCGTCCCCGACATGATGGAGCGTCTCGATCACTTTCCCCGAATCGCCGACCATATCTGCTCCGTCGGTTTCGGCGCGGCCGACTGCCAGCGCCTTACGGTGTGTCTCTTCGACGATCACGACGAGATCACCGGGTTCGATGTCGTCGGTCGCGTCCGTGATCCCGGGACGCATCACGTTCGCGCCGTCGGAGACGAACGAGATCGCGCCCGAATCGACCGTGACGACGTGATCCTGTGGTGAATGGGCGTTTGCCCCCCGCACAGTTACGAAGAGGTCGTCGTCGAAGGACGCAACGAGCGGTTCGCCGTCGACGAGAACGACTTCGCGGTCGATGTCGGTGAACTCGACGCGCTCGTAGCTGTCGCCGTCGAGATCGATGCCGAGGTGGTCGGCGAGCGACGACTCCAGATCGTCGATCTCGTCCGAGCGAAGGTGGTGACGGGATTTCACCTGCATACGTCTCCCTCGGCCCCTCACCGATTAAAAACCGCCGATTGAACACTCACGATCCGTCGGATCGGGATGGGTTTCGAGCGCAGTCCTTTTGCGGGAAACGCGCGTTGGCTCTCGTATGAGCGATTTCGATAGGGAAGCCGAACGGGAGAAACTGCGAGAAAAGTACGAGCGAGACAAACAGAAGCGGGAAGCCTCCGAACGGATGAGCGAACTGCTGCTCCAGGGGGCGACGATGACGAACCGTCACTGTCCGGAGTGTCACTCGCCCGTGTTTCGATACGACGGCCGGGAGTTCTGTCCGACGTGCGAAAAAGAAGTTACGGAAGACGGCGAACTGCTCGATCCCGACAGCCAACGTGACACGGCGGAGGGCGACGATACCGAGTCCGAAGCCGAGGACGGAGTCGACACTGAACCTGTGGGCGGGGTCGGGACCGATTCCCCCTCGGAGGGGGATGCCGAGGCCGCCGCCGAAACTGATTCGGAGGTCTCCCCGGAACCGTCGAGCGAAACGCAACCGGCACCAGCCCGAGATACCCGGCCGGCGAGGGTTCAGCCGCCTGCTCGACGGGATCCGAATACCGAGGCGCGGCGAACTGACATCGAAGACGCCGGCGGCACCGAAGACGGGACGCTCCGGGACGCGGAAGCGAGGCTGGTTCGTGAGATCGCGACGTTGACTCGACGCGTCGAGGAGACGCGGGACGTGGGACGAAAGCGCGATCTGCTGGCCGCGGCGCGGGAGGCGGCGGAGACGCTCGAAACCGTTCGACGGCTCTAGTCCCGTTCTCTGTTCACTCGCGGTTCGCGTACTCGCTTTTCGTCACGGTCCGGATCCGTTCGGCGGTTATCTCGCCGATACCCTCCACCTCACGGAGCGCCTCCTCCTCGGCGCTCATGACCGTCTCGACGCTGCCGAACTGTTCCAGAAGCGCCCGCGCCGTCACGGGGCCGACTTCGGCGACCGCGCTGACGACGTATTCTTGCTGCTCCGCGAGCGTTTTCCCGCTTTTCTCGCCGTGCACCGAGACGTTTCGGTCGTCGGTTTCCTGTTCGCGTCTCGCGATGACTTCGAGGAGATCGGCCGTCCCTTCGGCGTCCTCGGTTCGCATCACGCTGGCACCGAAATCGACCGCGAGCGACGCGAGCGCGCCGCGGATCGCGTTCGGATGGACGTTTCGGGATTCGTACAGACGATCCCCCTCGATTATCACCACGGGCCGGGCGTAGTATCGGGACGCGTCGCCCACCTGTTCGAACAGCGATCGGTCGCCGCCGACCAGCGTCTCCAGGAAGTCGTCGACACCTTTCCGCTCGACGACGACCCGATCCGAGAGGACGTAATCGCCGACGGACAGCGTTTCGAGTCGGGTTTCGATCCCGTCGCGGGTCGAGAGGTCGCGGGCGATGTGCGAGTCGAGCTCGCGCTGGTCGGCAACGATCTCGACCGTTCCATCGTCGGGGTGCGCCTCGGCAATGGTCGGCTCTGAATCGTCGTCGAACTCGCGCTCTGACTCGTCGGGGTGTTCGTCCGTCTCCGTCGTATCAACTGTCCGTTTTGTGAAATCCGTGAGTCCTGCCTGTCCCGAGTCGGCGTCGTTCGATCGATTCCCGTCGGATTCGCTCGATTCAGCCGTCGTTTCGGTTCGATCGGACTCGCTTTCAGCTTCGCTTCCGGCCTTGCCTCCGTCGAACGCGTCGAGCCCGGTCTGTTTTGCGATCTCGGCTTCGATCTCCCCTTCGAGGCTTTTGAGCTTCCGGAGCTCCGTTTCCATCCGCTTTTCCTCGTTTCTCGACATCCAGAAGAACGCCTCGTCGCGGGTGTCCTCGGCGAGCAAGACGACGACGCGGCCGTCGCTCGCTCTGCCAGTCCGGCCCTTCCGCTGGATCGAGCGGATCCCTTTCGGAACCGGCTCGTAAAACAGGACGAGATCGACGTCCGGCACGTCCAATCCCTCCTCGGCGACCGAGGTCGAGACGAGCACTTCGAACTCCCCGTTCCGGAAGGCATCGAGGGTGTCTTTCTGTTCGATCTGGGTCATCCCGTCAGAACCCTCCTTATCGCCCTGCCCGACGAAGCGGTGCGTCTCGAAGTGTTCGCCGAGGAATTCGGTGAGCGCCTCCGCGGTGTCTCGCGATTCCGTGAAGACGATCACCCGTTCCCCGTCCTCGATGCCGAGCGTCTGAGCGAGCAGGATTCGCGCCCGGCGGAACTTCGGGTGGAGGTCGTCGAAGCCCTCCGCGCGTCGCATGGCTTCTTTGACGCGCGGATCGCTGACGAACCGCTGGCTCGCCTTCGAGGCTCCCGACGACTTCGCGTCCTCGCGCTGGCGTTCGAAGTACCGCCTGAGCGACTCGACGCTCTGTGTTTCGACCAACTCGACGGCCCGCCGGAGCTTCATGATTTCGGCGTGTGCGCTCATCCCTTTGTATCCCTCCGAACTGTCGTTGTTGATGAGCTCTTGCAGCCGCGCCCGGATCGCGTTGAGCTGGGATTGGGACATGCTCGGGTCCGTCGAGTTCGTTACACCCAATCCCTTGAGCTTGCTCAGCCGCTCGGTTATCACCTCTTCGAGCGCGTCGCGGATCTCGATAACCGTCTCCGGGAGCTCGACACGCTCCCACTCGACGTCGGTGTGGTGGGTGTGTGCCGACACGTCGGCGTCGTCTTCGGTCATCACCGACACTTCCCGGAGGCCGAGGTTATCGCAGACGGTCAGGATCTCCTCTTTGTCGCCGCCGGGCGACGCGCTCATCCCGGTGACGAGCGGGTCGTCGGCGTCGGCGTGATACCGATCGGCGATGTAGTTGTACGCGTAGTTACCGGTCGCGCGGTGACACTCGTCGAAGGTGAGATGGGTCACGTCCGAAAGCGAGATCCGGTTTCCGACGAGATCGTTTTCGATCACCTGCGGCGTCGCACAGATGACGCTCGCCGATTCGAAGAGGTCGGCGCGGTCGTCGGGGCGAACGTCCCCGGTGAAAACGACGATCTCGTCGTCGTCGAACGTCAGCGCTTCCCGATAGAACGCGGCGTGCTGTTGGACGAGCGGTTTCGTCGGCGCGAGAAGCACCGACGTGCCGCCGTGTTCGGCCAGCCGCTCGGCGGTGACGAGCAAGCTCACGGCGGTCTTTCCGAGTCCGGTCGGCAGACAGACGAGCGTGTGGTCGGCGAGCGCGGTTTCGGCCAGCTGGAGCTGATAGCGCCGATTTTCGAGCAGCCCGTCGGTCAAAAGCGGCCCCTCGATGTACTCCGACTCCCCCGAAACTGTCGCCATCTACGATCGAATTCGTCGTTTCGCCGTATAAGGGTTCGGCCGGCGGAGCGGAAGTGAAACGAGACGCTCCGAATGTTTATCTATCGAAACGGGGTCAGCGCACCCGTGACCTGAGTACGCACCGGCAGTCCGCCGAGGCGGGAGCGCGGTGTGAGGGCTGCCGGAGGGAGTACACCGCCTGTTTGCCCCTCCTATATCTTCATTCGCCGTTCAGTGACTGGTCCGCTCTCGCGAACGTCGCCGCAAAATCGGTCGGCAGGATTCGCCGTCGATCCCTCGACGACAAATCGATCCGGTTTCCCGGAATGCTGCGCGAGCATCGTTCCGAGGATACCCATAGACGACAGGTTCTCGCCTGGGGAAATGAAGCGTAGCGAGCCTCGCCGACGACAACTATTACACGTGGTCACCCGAACTATCCGTTCGAATGCGCGTATCGACTCGCGACTACTGGCTCCGGAGTTCGCCGCCCCTCTCGACCGTAGGCCCTCTGGCGAACGGGACCGACGGATGCTAGAATCGCTCGCCGATACGGTTTTGACGTTGCTTTTGTACGTCGGTCTCCCGGCGCTTTTCGTCGTCTTCGTGCTCAGGGGGGCGATCATCGGCAAACCGCTGCCGGTGACGGTGTTGCTTCCCGGATACGTGCTCGCGGTTTCGAGTTCGCGACCCGAAACGGCGTTCATCGTCCTCACGACCGCGACGGGGTCGACGCTGGGACAGCTGTTCGTGTATTTCAGTGCCCGAAAACGGGGCGTGTCGTTCATCGAATCCGCTCCGCGGGTGAGCATCTCCGAGGAGAAACTTCTCCGGGCGGAGGCGCTGTTCGAAAACTACGGCGGCCCCGGTATCTTCTTCACCAACCTCGTTCCGTACTTCCGCGGGCTCATATTCATTCCGGCTGGAATCGCGAACTACCCGGCCAGTCGCGTCGCCGTCTACGCGTTCGGTTCGACGCTTCTGTACCACACCGTCGTGGTCGTGGTCGTCGTCGGAGCCGTTAGACTGATCTTTTGATCACAGTTCGGCGAGCGTCTCGCCGTCGACGAGCCGTTCGAGGACGCCCGAGAGCGCGTCGATCGAAACGCGCGTCTGCTCGGTCGAATCGCGCTCCCGGATCGTGACGGTGTCGTCGTCGACCGTCTCGTAGTCGACGGTGACGCAGTACGGCGTTCCGACCTCGTCCTGTCTGCGATAGCGGCGGCCGATGTTTCCCGTATCGTCGTAGGCGACCTCGAAACCCTCGGCTCTGAGCGTCTCGGCGATCTCACGTGCGCGATCGTCGAGCCCGTCTTTGGCCATGAGCGGGACGACGGCGACGGTGGTCGGCGCGATCGACGCCGGCAGTTCGAGGAACGATCGCTCCTCCTCGTCTACGATGTCGTCGGTGTGTGCGTGGATTAACACGCTGTAGACGAGCCGGTCGATACCGAACGACGGCTCGACGACGTGCGGTGTGATGTGTTCGCCGGACTCGGTCTGTTCTTCGACGGCAAACCCGGTCTTTTCGACCGGGACCGCGTAGCTCTCTCCGTCGACTTCGACGGTCACTTCCCCGCCGTCGAACGCCGACCGATCCCGTCCGGCGAGCGCGTCGAGTTCTGCGGCGACCGACGCGGCGTCCCCGCCGAACTCGGGGCCGAGATAGCTCATATCGGGATCGACGACCGCGCGTTCGACGGTTTTCGGTTCGTCGTACTGTCGGAATATCGTGAACGAGTCGTCGGCGTACTCGCCGTGCTTCGAGAGGTCGTAATCGGACCGGTAGGCGAAACCGGTGACCTCGATCCAGTTGCCGTCGACCTCGGTTTCGGCGTCCCAGCAGTCGGCGGCGTAGTGGGCGCGCTCGCCGGCCAGGTGTTGTCGGTAGCGGAACCGGTCCATATCGATCCCGATCCGCTCGTAGAACTCCATCGAGCGGGCGAGATAGTACGCGATCCACTCGCTTTCGATGACGCCTTCGTCCATCGCTTCCGCGACAGTGTACCGTTCGGCCGTTCCCGCCTCGTCGTGTTGATCCGGCGCGGAATACAGCGGTAACTCGACGTGTTCGACCCGCTCGATCGGCGGCTCGTCCCGTTCGGGATCGATGAACTCTTCCAGCTCAGCCTGCGTGAACTCCCGAACGCGAACCAGCGCCCGACGCGGCGCGATCTCGTTTCTGTAGGCGCGGCCGATCTGGGCGACGCCGAACGGGAGCTGCTTTCTGGCGTACTCTTTCAGTCGCGGGAACTCGACGAAGATCCCCTGTGCGGTCTCGGGTCGAAGATATCCCGGTGCGCCGGTTCCGGGGCCGATGCTCGTGCCGAACATGAGGTTGAAATCCTCGACCGGCTCGCCGGCCAACGCTGCGTCACAGCTCGGGCAGACGATGTCGTGTTCGGCGATCAACTCGGCGACTTCCTCGGTGTCGAGCGCCTCGGCGTCTTCGATTTCGGGAACGGCGTCCTCGATGAGGTGATCGGCCCTGTGCGTCGCACCGCACTCGGCGCACTCGACGATCATGTCGTCGAACCCATCCAGATGTCCCGACGCCTCGAAGACGGCCTCCGGCATCACGGTCGGGGCTTCGAGTTCGAGGTTATCGAGCTTCCGGACGAACAGGTCCCGCCAGACCTCCTCGACGTTCCGTTTGAGCGTCGCTCCCTCCGGCCCGTACGTATAAAACCCGGCCGTGCCGCCGTAGGCTTCGTTCGACGCGAAAAAGAACCCGCGGCGTTTCGCGAGCTCCGAAAGGGCGCTCGCCTCACTCATATAAGCGCCTCCAGCAGGTCGATGTCCCGGACGACGCCGACGAGTTCGTCGCCCGAGAGCAGCGGGATCTGCTCGATGTCGTGTGAGATCATGAGCTGTGCAGCCTCACGAGCGGTCCGGCGTTTTGAGACGGTGACCAGATCTTCGGTCATGAACTCCGAGACCGCCGTCGCCGGGATCTCGACGTTTAGCGTCGGGATCGAGCGGCTACCGACGGCTTTGATTCCCTCCCACATCCACTCGTTGTCCTGGTTCGCGACGGCGTCACCGGGGTCCGACTCGCCCTGAACGACACGGGCGACTTCGATGATATCGACCTCGGTTATCATGCCGGTCTGTCTTCCCTCGTCGTCCAGCACGACCGCGTAGGGTACGTTCGCGTAGGAAAGCTCCCGTTCCGCGACCGGGAGTGGCGTCGCGTGGTACACCGTGTTGATCGCTTCGGTCGCGAGTCCGCCGACCTCGCGGTCGCCGTCCTGTTCGCCCTCGGCGATCGCTCGCACGATATCCGTGACGGTGATGATCCCGACGAGTTCGTCGTTTTCGACCACCGGGACCCGGCGTTTCCCGGATTCGGTCACGAGTTCTGTGAGTTCGGTCAGCGTCGCGTCCGGCCCGATCGACGGCACTTCGTCGATGAGGAGCGCGAGCTGATCCTCGTCGGGCTGTTCGATGAGCGATTCGCGGGTGACGAGCCCGCGGAACTGCTCGCCGTCGCCGTCCCGTTTGATCACTGGAACCGACGAAAACCCTCGGTCCTGCAAGTACTCGAGAACGTCCTCACGAACACCGGGAATCTCGACGGTGACCACCTCCGACCGCGGCGTCATCGCGTCTACAACGTTCATACCGACGTAGTTTCCGTTCCTCCGTACTAAGTCCACCGACCTGTCCCGTCAGCAGATCGAATTTCAATGTCGGTGAACTGCCGCCGCTCACACGGGTAACGAAGACGGCGAGGGGGTGCCGAACGCCGACGGGTTGATTCGCCGAGGGCTACGAAAACCGATCCAGCTCACAGCACGTCTGAAAGCCCGCGAGTGGCTGTCCTCCCCGACCCGTCTGATCGGGACGTGTCATGGTGTGTCTGCGCCGTCTCTCGCGAACGCGTTGTGGGCGTGTATGAAACTATTATTCATTTCGAATAAGTCCTATATCTGCGAAGACGTAACTAGAGATGATGACTTCAAACGACACCGACTACGATCAAAACGCTCGCTACAAAGCGACGCTCTTCTGTTCCGACTGTGGGTACAGGGGACAGCTACCCGAAGACTGGCTCGAAGTCTGCACCGATAGCGAGTGCTCGCTCGTCTGCCCCGATTGTGGAGCAACGATCGATCAGCGAACGTCCGGACATCCCCGTCCGCCTGCGGAGGCGGATTGACGTCCGAAAAGGTGAACCGTTTTTGCTATAGACGCCACACGTACCAACGGAGAGGCCATCGAACCTGAAAAGCCGGAATACCGAACTCGTATCCCGATACGAAGCGTCGGAATCCCGGGCAGCGATACTATGACGCGTGCACCCAACTCCGATCTCTCGGTTTTCGTGCGAGTCTCTGATACAGAAGAGCGTCGAGTGGAGTTGACCGAGTACGACTCGGCCGTCCGTGACCACCGGTTTACATGCGCAAGCGGTGAACGATTCGGCGGTCGGTGGAAGGGAGTCCCGGTGGAGAGGCTTCGGATCGATGACCTCCTCCCTCCCGAGACCACGCACGTCCTGATCGAATCGACGGACGGCTTCAAAGCGTGCGCCGATGTTTTGACCGCTCTGAGCGGGATGTTCGCCCTCGAAGATGAGGGCGGGCCACTTCCCGATGCGCCACGGTTCGTCGCCGAGGAAATCGACGGCCCACGCACCGTGAAGCGCGTCCAGCGGTTAGCGCCGCTCGAACTCGCGGCCGATGAAGCCCCCGAGGAGTTCGAAAACGTTTCCGAGTTGAAAATCGATTGATTGGGATGGT
>CAYQWI010000056.1:0-9115 GCA_964421165.1 uncultured Natronomonas sp. | reverse complement strand
ACTCGTGTTTCGAGTCGTTGAGGTGGACGTATTCGAGGTGTTCCAACCCGACGGTCTCGTCGAAGGCGTCGAACGTCTCGTCGACGCCCGCGGGCGTAGAGAGGTCGTAGCCGGCGGCGAACATGTGCGCGGTGTCGAGACAGATATCGAGATCGAGCTCGCACCGATCGAGCACACCCGCCAGCTCCTCGAAGGAGCCGCCAAGCTTCGTCCCGCTTCCGGCGTCGGATTCGATGAGGACCGTGACCCCGTCCGGAACGTCGAGCGCCTCGAGCGCAGAGGCGGCGTTGTCGAGGCCGCCTTCGACACCCGCGCCGGTGTGCGCCCCGAGGTGGACGTTGACGTACGGGATGTCGAGCGTCTCCGCGGCATCGAGCTCCGCCTGCATCGAGGAGATAGACTTCTCGCGGAGGTCGTCTTTCGGCGTACAGAGATTAACCAGGTACGAGCTGTGGATGACCCACGGCCCCACGTCGTTCTCGACGGAGGTGTCGCGGAACCGTTCGGCGTCCTCGGCGTCGATATCCGGATCTCGCCAGACCTGCGGCGAGTGCGTGAAGATCTGACCGCAGTTGCCGGCGTACTCGAGTTGCTCTTCGACCGCGTTGTGGACGCCTCCCGCGATGGAGGTGTGGGCACCGATACGGAGCATGCCCTCCCTTATCGGAGACGGCGAATAGATGCTTCGAATCTCCGAGCGGGCCCGCCGATCCGGATCACTCGGGCGATTCGCGGTCGACGACCCATCGGTCGTGATCGTACTTTTCGGCCGCCAGTCGATCGGCGCGTTCGCGCTCTTCGTCCGTCCACGCGCTGGGGGTGGCGTCGCTCCACGTCGATAGCGAGTCGGCCAGCGCCTCGACGAACGTCCTCCGTTCGATCCCGTCCACCACGTCGGTGAGCCCGCAGACCCGATCTTCGAACGTCTCCTGTGTGATCTTCGGCTCGACGAACGGCTCCAGATGCGCGGCCGGATCGGATTCAAAGGTCAACGAGCCGTGCTGAACGATCGCGTCCTTCGTCCGATACTGGGCGTTGCCGGCGATTTTCCGGCCGTCTGGCCCGACGAGGTCGTGGGCCGGATCGAGCCCGCGAAGATAACAGATCGGTTCCCACAGCGGGTCGGATTTCGCGTCGGCGAAACCGACGTCCGCGCCGACGGCTTCGAACGCCGAGAGCACCGGCTCGAGCAGCTGTCGATAACACTCGGTCACGTCGCCCGGGTACTCCGAGGCCGGCGCGATGATCGAGTAGGCCACGTCGCCGGTCGTGTCGTGATAGATCGCGCCCCCGCCGGTCGCTCGGCGGGTTACGTCGACGTCCGCGTCGGCGCAGTACTCCCAGTCGATGACGTCGGCGTCGTTACCGTAACCGAGCGAAACCGTGCTCGGCTCCCACTTGTACAGTCTGACAGTCGCCGGGCCGCCCGCCGCGACCGTTTCGGCGGCGATCTCGTCGCGCGCCATCGCGATCGGGCCGCGCATCGTCTCTTCGGGGATGAGCCGCCAGTCCATACCGGATCTGATGCGTCGGGAACCAAAGCGGTTGTCCTTGGCGATCGGTCGACGACCGCTCTCGATTCGACCCGGGTTTCGTTCCAGCTACGCCCGAACCGATTCGAGCAGTCCGACCATGTAGCCGATCGCGAACAGGCGCCCCTCCATGTGATAGCCGGGGTTCGAGTTGTCCTCGCCGGCCATCGTCGGAACGTGGTCCGGCCGGATCGGAACGTCGCTCCCGACGAACTGCTCGTAGGCGTCCATCGCCGCGAGCATGTCCGTCGGCCCCTCGTCGTGCCACGTCTCGACGAACCGATCCGAATCGCCCTCGACGTCGCGGAAGTGGACGAAGTGGATCCGGTCGCCGAAGTGCTCGATCGCTTCGGGGATGTCCGCACCCATCGCGGCGAAGTTCCCCTGACAGAAGGTGATCCCGTTGTGCTCGCTCGGGTGGAGATCGAGCAGTCTGTCGTAGGCCTCGACGGAGGTGATGATCCGCGGAATGCCGTTGAGCGATTCTCGCGGCGGATCGTCGGGGTGAAGGCCGAGTTTGACGCCCGCCTCCTCGGCGACGGGGATGACCTCGTTCAGGAAGTACTCGAGAGCGTCCCAGATATCTTCGTGTGTAACGTCCATATCCGCCTCCCGATCGCCCAGATCATCGATGTCGAACGCCGTGACGTACGATCCGCCCCTCGATTCGACGAAGGCTTTCGTCCGCGCCCAGCGAACGCCGGCCATCCAGTCGTAACAGACCGTTTCGATCCCGGCGTCGCCGCAGTCCCGCAGGAACTGTTTGAACACCTCGATGTCCTCGTCCCGCCCATCTTTTCCGAGTCGAACGGTATCGGAGATGGGGACCGACCCCTCGAGAACCGAAAACTCGATTCCGACCTCCGACAGCCAGTTCGACAGTCCGAGCAGGTCGTCGTACGTCCAGTGTGTCCGGTCGTCGCCGATCTCAAGCGGATGGATCACGGCGTCTTCGACGCCCATCTGGGCTGCCTGGTGCCAGCGTTCGTCCGGTTCCGGCGGCAGGATGAGTGCGGGTGAAACCATGGCTCGGAGCAACACGTCCCGGGAGAAATATCCATCGAATGTCGCCGAACTACGGCAGCAGCTTCCGATCGAGCCGTTCGACTGTCCGATCGGCGACGGTTCGCAGGTTGACGGTGTCCTCTCGATTGTACGAGATGAGCGTTTCCAGCGAGCCGTCGACGCCGCGCTCGTGTTCGCGCCACAGCCGGACGGCGTCCAATCCCGAGATGTCCGGCCGGTCGCGTTCGATACCGACCTCGGGTTCGATGGCTTTGAGCCCGCCCGTCAATCCGACGCGCTTGCAGGGGTACATGAGGTCGAGATGCGGCGCGTCGATGTCCAGATCAAAGGACGTTTCCAAGAACGGCACGTCGAAGCGGGCGCCGTTGAACGTGACCAAAAGCGGTGCGTCGAGAAGTTCCCGGACGTTCTCTCTCGTCAGATCGTCGCCGCGAACCAGCGTCTCCGTATCGCCGCCGCGGTGGGCGCTCACGCAGGTCACGATGTCGCCGGTCTGGTCCAGCCCCGTCGTCTCGATGTCGAAAAAGCACGCTTCGTTTCGGAAATCCTCGTAAAGCCGCCACCGTTCGCTGCCGGGGAGTGCCCGTCCGAAGAACGCCGAATCGCCCGATTCCAATCGAGGGCGAGCCCGCTCGATGAAGGACTCGATGCGGTCGGCGGTCGTCGGCCCGCACAGTCCCCGATCGAACTCCGCCCAGGTCCGAGCACCGGCCTCCCACAGCTCTCGTTCCGTGGTTTCACCGACCCCGTCGACGCCGATGTAGGTGTTTTCGAGTCGCACGACTCACCGTGGGCTCGGCTCGTACCTAAATCGCTCGCTCGTACTCCAGCTCCGCGGCGACCGATTCGGCGACCGCGTCGCCGCACTCGCGCTCGACGAGATGGAGTGCGAGATCGATCCCGGAGGTGATCCCACCGGCCGTGAGCACCCGGCCGTCGTCGACGAAGCGCTCCTCGCGAACGTCGACGCCCATCTCCCGGAGGTCCTCGCGAGCGGTGTGGTGGGTCGCTGCGGGCCGATCGTCGAGGATACCCGCGGCGGCCAAAAGCAGCGAGCCGGTACAGACCGACGCGACCGTCGCCCCCGATTCGAACCGTTCGGCGACCGCCTCGGGGATCTCTCCGCGGTCGTATTCCTGACGGACGCCTGGCGCATCGGGCTCGCTCCAGCCACCGCCGGGGACCAAGAGCGCGTCGGGCGATTCCGAGAGCGTCCCGTCCGGTTCGATTCGGAGCCCGCTTCGGGCTTCGATCCGATCCGTCGCCGAGAGCGTTACCGTTCGCGCGTCGATCGCGTCGCTGCGGCGCGCGGCGAGCCGAAACGTCTCGTAGGGCGCGATCGCGTCGAGTTCGTCGAATCCGTCGAAGAGCAGGATCTCTACCAGCATATCCTGACAGTAGCGTCCCGATCCCTTAGATTAGGCGGAACGAGCGCGATAAACTATATGGCGCGATATAAAATTGATGTGAGTCCCGCGAAAAAGTCCCGGTTCCGGATCGAATTCATGGATCCACGCTCGGTACGGGCCGGTGTCCTGACGGTACGGGAGCGCATACGACACCATGAGTCCGAACATCGATTTCAAGGAAGCCGCACCGCGAACCGACGACGCCAGACAGCCGATGCTGCAGTACGTCGACGACTGTTCGATCCCGAAAGAGCCCGTAGAACTCGTTTACCTTCGCGTGTCACAGATCAACGGCTGTGCGTACTGCGTCGATCTGCACACGCGACGGTCCGCGAATACGGCGAGGGGGTACGGAAGATCGCCACCGTGATCGCGTGGCGCGACGCCCCGTTTTTCACCGAACGCGAGGAAATCGCACTGGAGTGGGCGGAGGCCGTCACGAACCTCGGGATCGACCACATCCCCGAAGAACTCGACGAGCGGGTCGCTACCGAATTCTCCGATCGGGAAATCGTCGATCTCACCTTCGTCATCGGGTTGATGAACATGCTCAACCGAATCTCCGTCTCCCTCCACCGACAACCGCCGACGGACGAGTAGGTTCGCGTACCACTTCCCATCGCCGTCCAGCGGCCACGCATCTTTATTTCTAAACCGCCTAACGTTCGCCTATGAACCCAAAAGAGTCCCGCCGATCGCTCGCGGTTTCGGAGGCGGCGATCCACGAGACGTGCGGCGAGACGCCGCTTCCCGAACTGGGCGTCATCGAACAGGTCTGGGACACCGATCCGATCCCGACCGAGGAGATCACAGCACGAGCGGGTGACGCTTTCGAGTCGCTCCCGCTTGAGAACGTGCCGGTCGGCGGCGAGATCGCATTGGGCGTCGGCAGTCGCGGGATCGCGAACCTCTCGAGGATCGTTTCCGGCGTCGTCGGGCGGGCGAGCGAACTCGGCTACGAGCCCTTCGTCTTCCCCGCGATGGGGAGCCACGGCGGCGCGACGGCCGAGGGCCAACGGGAGATGCTGGCCGATCTCGGCGTCACCGAGTCGTCGATCGGCTGTGCGATCCGATCGAGCATGGAGGTCGTAGAAATCGGCCGGACCGAAGAGCGGGATGTGCCGGTCGTCGCCGACGCCAACGCCGCCGCGGCCGACGCGATCGTCCCGATCAACCGGATCAAACCGCACACCGACTTCGACGGGGCCGTCGAGAGCGGTCTCTCGAAGATGCTCGTCATCGGCGTCGGCAAACAGCGCGGCGCGAAGACCGCTCACGACTGGGCGGTCGATTGGTCGCTCCGGGACATGCTCCCCGAGATCGCCTCCCAACTGCTCGCTGAACTCCCCGTCGCCGGCGGTGTCGCGATCCTCGAAGACCAACACGACGACACGACGCTGCTCGAAGGCATCCCGCCCGAAGGGTTCCTCCAGCGGGAGCGCGAACTGCTCGAAACCGCCTACGATATCATGCCGAAAATCCCGTTTCGGGAGCTCGACGTGTTGGTGCTAGACCGGCAGGGGAAAGACGTTAGCGGGCAGGGAATGGACACGAACGTCATCGGACGGCGGCCGTTCGCGATTCAAGAACCGGAGCCGGATCGCCCCGCCATCAAGCGGATCTACACCCGAAATCTCACTGAAACGACGCACGGTAACGCGATGGGAGTGGGGTCGGCCGATTTCGTCCACGCCGACCTCCTCGAGGAAATCGAGATGGAGACGACCCTTATCAACGCGCTGACTGCGAGCACCACGAGGGGCGTTCGCATTCCACCGACGGTCGAAACCGATCGCGCGGGGCTCATCGCCGCGCTCTCGACGGTCGGCGTCGTCGATCCCGAAACCGTTCGCGTCCTCCGGGCGACGGATACGATGCGACTGCATCGGTTGTACGCTTCTCCCGCCCTCGTCGCGGAAGCCAGGGAACGAGACGACCTCCGCGTTATCGAGGAGCCGTCGCCAGTTCAGTTCGAGGACGGGGATTTCGCCGCTCCGACGCCGTCCGAACTCGCATAGCGGATCACGCCATGAGGTGGCTCGCGTCCCCTGCGATCTGGTGTTCGAAGAGCCGCTCGCCGGTCTCTTCGCACACGACTGCGATGACCGTACTGGAGGTACAACAGGATTCGACGACGTCCTCGCTCACGCGAACGTCGCCGCCGGCGATCGGACACGTTTCGAGGAACATCCGAAGGCTGTTGAGGAGTTGGCCTCGCTGTCGGGGCGAGTATGCGCTCCAGTCGTCGAGCCGCGATTCCAGAAGCCTTCCCGCCGCCACGTCGGCGACGAAAGCGGCGTACGACGGCCATTTCCCGGCGTGTCGGCTCTCGTTTTTCAACACGTACGCGCCGGTTTCGGCTTCCTCCAGTTCGAAAACGCCGGGGTCGACGTCGAAGCCGAACGCGTCGACGGCGGTCGAAACGAGGTCCGCGCTCTCGTCGACCGCTTCGATCGCGTCGAGCCACTCGGTTTCGAACGATGCCGTGAGACACAGATCGTCTTTGTCCGCACACGGTTCGAGTATTTCCGCATCGACGAAGTACGCCTCGAGATCGTCGGGAACGCTCCTCTCGTCGTTCGGATCGGCAACGGTACCGCTCGCTTCCTCTTCGTTTTCTTCTCCGACTGTTTGGTCCTCTTCGTTTGTCCGGCTTTTCCCGTTCGCCCGGCTTTCTCCGTCCATCTCGTCGGCGACTCCGACACCGGTCGCGAGTTCGGGACCCGGTGCCTTCCCGAACCACTCGAGCACTGCGGGTGGGAGGTATCGCTTCGTTAGCTCGGGCGTCCCCGGGACGAGATAGCCACGGAGATAGATCGCCGCCATCGAAACGGCGAGTACGAGGACGCCCGCCGGCTTCGATTTTCGGGAGACCGCGCCTCCGAGAGCGACGGCGATCGCGACGTTGACGACGGTGCACGGCAGACACCGGTTCTCCCCCGTGTATTCGGGGCGATGGAGCGTCTCTGTGAGTTTCCGTATCATTGGGTGACGTTCGTTCCCCTCGTTGATCCCTTTTCCGCCGGCAACCGCGAATGACGGGACTATTGAGGAGTGAGTCGATGTGAGTTATTATATCAGTTATTGGTCTTTCGTTACCTATGCGAGTTTCAAGCGGCGTCTCGGGGCTGGACGAACTCGTCGGCGGTGGGCTACCGGAAGGCCGTCTGTACGTGTTGTCGGGTCCGCCGGGAAGCGGGAAGACGACCCTCTCGACGCAGTTTCTCCTCGCCGGCGCAAAGCAGGGGGAAAGCTGCCTGTTCGTCAGTATGCACGAATCGAGGTCGGATATCGTCGAAGACATGTCGGGATACGAGTTCGGCTTCGACCGAGCGATCGAGACGAACCGGTTGACGTTCGTCGACGTGTTCTCCTCCGACGGTAAGCGGTTGTTCCGCCCGCCGGGGAAACACCGCGACGCGTCCAGTCTCGTCAACCGACTCACCGGGTTCATCGACTCGAACGGCATCGAGCGCGTCGTCATCGACTCGACGATGCTTCTGGACCATTTCCTCTCGGACACCGAGAACAACACGGTCCAGTTTCTCACCTCGTTGAAACGGACCGACGCGACGATCGTTCTGATCTCCGAGATGACTGATCCAACGGCGTACGCCGACGAACACTACCTCGCTCACGGAGTTATCTTCCTCCACAATTTCCTCGAAGACGGCGGCATGCAGCGGGGGATTCAGGTGCTGAAAATGCGCGGAACGGAAATCGAGACGGATATTCACGACCTCTCGTTCGAGAGTGACGGACTCAGCGTCGGAACGAAACGCACGGGGCGTTCCTGATGTACGATCGGTATTTCGACGATTCGGTCGACTACACCTCCAAAGAAGTGCTGAAGCGGGCGTACGCGCTCGGGGTCGCTTCGGTGTGTGACGATCCCGACGACGGCGAGTACGAACGATTGAAACGAGCCTCGCCCGACGCCTACGACGAGACGATCGTCGAACTCGCCTACGATGAAGGACGAGCGAACGCGCTCGATCTCGAAGCCGAAGAGACTGCGGATTCGGAGACGATCTGGGAACGTCTCGTCGAGCGCCAGTTCGACAGGACCGAACTCGCAGAGCACTCCCCCCGCGACGGCTTGCCGGAGGCACTCGATGGGTTCGACCAGAGCGGGCCGAAAGACGGTCTGCCGGAGCAGCTGGATCTCCCCTCGTTTTTGCGGCGATAGGTTCGTCTTGCCTTCTGTCGTTCAGTTTGCGTGAGAGGATTTCTTTATTCAATGAGGCGGCGATGAAGTGGTGTACTCTTCGGACACGATCGGATATATCGGCAACACACTGCTATACCTGATATATCGGGTATAACGGTCTTACTTTTTGACCTCGATTCTATGTACGAATGTTCTTCATCAACCATTTCATGCAGTCCGGTAATAACCCGACAGGGAGAACGAGCGGGTTGAGATCATTCGATTCGTATTTCGGGTATCGGATATCTGATATTGATACTGTCATTGAGAGATGCTCGACGGTGGCTCTCCTCGACAAATGAGTACTGAAACTCCGCTTTTCGATCTGCTTCGGGTGGTCCCGTTCGGGGACCGTGGTCTGGATGCGGTCGACACGATTCGTCCAACATTCGATCGGCTCTTTTCAGATATCACCGTCGAAGAGACTACAGAGTTTGATTTTAGCCGAACGGATATTTCTCCCGGGACTCTCCATCGAACCGACGGCCAAACAACCGCCATCGTCTGTACCGCAGCAGCATTCCGTTCCGAAAATCCGACTCGAGTATTGGGACGATCGCCCGAAACGCGGCTGCTCGTGGTCGATTTTGATTCCTTACTGGATCCCACGGAAATTCAGACGCATCCTCACACAGCGTATATTCACGCTGATAGTCCGAGCCAACAGATCGTCGCATCGTTACAGTCTATCTTCTCGACTACCGACCAGAACGTGAACACTACGTTCGATGAATACATCGCTTTTGAGGCGGAACTGCTCCCGGGGGCGTCGGCTACGTTCCTTGGGCGATTGTTCACCCAGACACCACTTCCGCTTTTGGCTGCCGAGCCGGAGTCCGGAACCGTCATCGCAGCCAACGACCGCGCGTGTGAACTTCTGGGACAACCGCGGGAATCACTGCTCGGGACGACACAGGAGAAACTACATCCGGAGGGTA
>CAYQWI010000055.1:5680-9215 GCA_964421165.1 uncultured Natronomonas sp. | reverse complement strand
TCGGGAGATCGCCGTCGAGGAGAATCTCGTCGCGGTACATGTTCGTGACCGGAACCTCCGCGGTCGGCAGCAACCACAGATCGTCGTCGTCGTACGGTTCGTCGTTCCCTCCGCCGATCCGGTAGGCGTCCTCGACGAACTTGGGGAACTGACCCGTTCCTCGCATCGAGGCGGTGTTGACCGGCAACGGCGGGAACACGTCGGTGTAGCCGTGCTCCTCGCGGTGCAACTCGAGCATGAACTGTATCAGCGCGTGCTCTAAGCGCGCACCGTCGCCTTTGGCGAAGTAGAAGCCGCCGCCGGAGACTTTCGCGCCGCGCTCGAAATCGAGAATCTCGAGTTCTTCGCCGAGATCGTAGTGCGGAACGATCTCGTCGGGGAGCTCTCGCCTCTCGTCGAACCCCCACCGCTCGGCTTCGACGTTGTCGGATTCGTCCTCGCCGACCGGCGCGTCGGAATCCGGGACGTTCGGAAGTTCCAACAGAGCGGCTTCGAGTTCGGACTCTAACTCTTCGGCGCGCTCTTCGAGTCCGTCTATCTCGGCTTTCAACTCGCCGGATCGTTCGATCGCCGCCTCAGCCTCCTCGTCTTTTCCCTCGCGTTTGAGTTCGCCGATCTCGCTCGATATCTCGTTTCGCTGGCGTCTGAGATCGTCACCCGTCGCTTTGAGTTCGCGCCACTCCTCGTCGACTTCGAGGATCCGATCGAGGTCGGCCTCGACGCCCTTCGTGTCGAGCGCGCGCCGAACCTCGTCCGGATTCTCCCTGACGAACTGCCTCGATAGCATTTACTGGCGGTTTCTCACGACGGGGCAAAGTCGTGTCGGTAGTGAAGAACGATCGATCCGGGGTGTCGCACACGAGAAACGAGCTGTTTTACTGTCGGACCGTGAAACCTTCACTATGGGAATCGGAGACGTGTATTCGGTCGAATCTGTTCCGGGTTGTTATTACGTCGACGTGGGTGCCTACGGGACCGCCGGATACGGCTCGATCTACATGTACGACACCGAGCGACCGGCGATCGTCGACACCGGCCTCGGCACGAACTACGAGCGGATTCTCGAGGGACTGGACGAGATCGGAATCGCGCCGGACGAGTTAGAATCGATCCTGCTGACGCACGTCCACCTCGATCACGCGGGCGGTGTCGGACCGCTCACGGACGAAACTGACGCCGACGTGTACGTGCACGCGAGCGGGGCGAGATTCCTCACCGACCCCGGGCCGCTCTGGGAGGGGACGAAGGCAGCAGTCGGCGACGCGATCCGATACTACACCGAACCGAAGCCGATCCCACAGGAGCGAATCGTTCCCGTCGAAGGCGGTGACTCGATCGATATTGGCAGCCCGACGCTCGACGTTCACCGCGCTCCGGGCCACGCGTTCCATCAGGTAGTATTTCACGACACGCAGTCGGACGCTGTCTTTTCGGGCGATGCGGCCGGCATCTACGTCCCGGCCATCGACGCCGTCGTGGAGACCTCCCCGCCGCCCGGATTCGATCTCGAGCAAGTCGTCGCCGACGCGCGGATGATCGGCGACCTCGATCCGGAAACGATCTGTTATGCCCATTTCAGCCCGTCACCAACCAATGGTCGGATCGACGAGTACGTCGGCGTCATCACCGACTGGGTAGAGGAAGTCCAACGGAAACGCGAGGAGTTGGACGACGACGCAGTCGTCGAACACTTCGTGGAACGCTCCGGGATGGCGGACGTCTGGAGTGAACTGAAAGCCGACACCGAAGTAGCCATGAACGTTCGGGGTGTCATGCACTATCTCGACGAGGCCGACGAGTAATCTCCGACCTGTAATTTATATACGAACGCGGAGCCAGACGCCCCGTGCAAGCGTTCACCGACCTCTCGACGGCGGCATACTGCCCGCGGAAGCTGTATTATAAGCGAACTCGAAACGACCACGCCTCACCCAAGGACGTCGCGTCGGTTCGAAACCTCGCGTACCGTTACGAGGGACTTCTCGGTTTCGAAACGGACCTCGCCTCGGAGCCGATCGCTCTCTCCCCGACCGAGTACCGTTCGAATCTCGGACGGGCGAAGGCGCGACTCGACCGTTGGAGCGAGATTTCAGATCCCTCCGAGACTCGCGTGTTCGTCTCTGGAAAGGACGCACACGGCATTGTCCACAAGCTCCTCTCCGATCCCGACACCCCGATCATCGTCTCGCCGGGTGAGCCACCGAAACAAGGCGTCTGGGAGTCGCACAGTGTGTGGGCGACCGCGGCCGCGAAAGCACTCGCGTGGGAGCGAAAAACGCCGGTCGAACACGCGTACGTCGAGTATCCCGCGTACGGTGTTATCCGACGAGTCGGCTTGACGACGCGACGGAAAGCCGCGTATCGAAAGGCACTCCGAACCGCCGAATCCGTAGACGGTCCGCCACCCCGATTGCGGAACGACGCCCGCTGTGACGCCTGTGCGTACCGGGATATCTGTGGGACGAAAACGCGATCGCTCCGCTCGCGTCTCTCGCTATGATCGGTCGGTCAGCCACGCTTCGATCTCGTCGGCGAGTTCGCCCCGGCGGACGATCCGGCCGTCGGAAACGTCGACGACGGTACTTTCGCCGCCCGACGTTTCGCCCCCGTCGAGAACGACTGCGGACTCGCGGATGGCGGGATCGATCTCCTCGACTCGCCGCGCGCTCGGTTCGCCCGACCGGTTCGCGCTGGTGGCCGTGATCGGCCCCGTTCGTCTCGCTAACTCTCTCGCGAGGCCGTGATCCGGAACGCGGATCCCGACGCGCGTTCGGCCGTCGACGAGCACGTCCGACACACGATCGGTCCGCTCGACGAGCACTGTCACCGGGCCGGGAAGGAATCGTTCGCAGAACGCCCGTTCGCGGTCACTCATTCGGGTGTACTCGGCCGCAGCCGACAGCTCGGGAAGCGCCATCGAGAGCGGTTTCTCGCGAGAGCGCCCCTTCGCTTCGAACACCCGCTCTACTGCCTCGGGATCGAGCGCGTTCGCGCCGAGTCCGTACACGGTCTCGGTCGGATAGACGACGAGATCGCCGCGCCGAATGGCGGCGACAGCGGCAGTGATCTCGGGATCGCTCACAGTCCTTCGATCGCCGTCTCGATCTCGTCGTACGGCGGGAACTCCGGCCACTGGGTCGCGACCCACGCGTCCCGTATCGTCAGCGACTCGTCGATGACAAAGACTGCGGGACGGGGCTCCTCGATCCCGGCCATCCCGTCGAGATCGTGGCTGATGCCGTATCGTTCGGCCACGCCGTTGTTCGGATCCGAAAAGAGCTGGAACGCTTCGACGCTCCACTCGTCGAGAAATCGGGAGTGTTCGTACGGCGAGGAGATCGAAAGCCCGACCACCGTCGCGTCGTAGGCGTCCCAGCCCCGATCGCGGATCTCCTGCCAGATGTACGTCGCCGGGAAGTCACCGTCCATCGGGTGAAAGACGAGCACGACGGGCGACTCGTCCGTGAGCTCCGATAGCGATGCGTCTTCCCAAAACTCGTCGTTGACCAGCGGTCGGGTGAAATCCGGTGCCTGT
>CAYQWI010000055.1:0-5670 GCA_964421165.1 uncultured Natronomonas sp. | reverse complement strand
GGTCCGCTGGAGGGAGTTCGACCACGTCGAAATCGAGGTTCATTCGGCTTCCCCCTCGATTTTCGCGCGTTCGGTGTCCGCCTCGACAGCACGCGCGTCGCCATACGTCGTCTCGAGATACCGTACGATGTTCGCACTCTCGCTCATCGTGACGCCGGTCCGATCGTCGACGAGAGCGGGAACGGTTCGGGAGCCAGTGAGCCGCTTGACCGCGTTTCGACGGGAGTGCCGCGCTTCGACGAAGCGCGATCGGTACGGGACCCCGAGGTCGTTCAACACGCGGATGACACGTTCACAATACGGGCACGCTTGCAGCCGGTAAACCGTTATCTCCGGTTCGCTCATAGAGATGCGTAATAGCGCTCGTCGCCTAAGCGTGTCGCCGTTCGGCGGCGGTGACGGACGATCGGAACGCGGCCCATGGTAAGCCTTAATCGTGCCCCCCATGAAGAAGGCACGTCTAAATGGGCTCTCTCGCGTTGACTACCGCCATCACCGTCGTACAGGCCGCTCCCGACGCCGGTGAACTTCCGTTTAGCGACGCGACGATCGCGATACTCGGTGGTATCGTTATTCTCCTCCTGTTGGTGCTGTCCGGATTCTTTTCTTCATCCGAAATCGCGATGTTCTCGCTCCCACCCCATCGCGTCGACGCGCTAGTCGCGGATAAGGTTCCCAGAGCAGAGACGCTGAAGCGCCTCAAGGACGACCCACACCGGTTGCTCGTCACCATCCTCGTCGGGAACAACATCGTCAATATCGCGATGTCGTCGATAGCGACGGGACTGCTCTCGTATTACTTCTCACAGTCGGTAGCCGTCCTGATCGCGACGTTCGGTATCACGGCGTTGGTGTTGCTCTTCGGGGAGAGTGCGCCAAAGTCCTACGCCGTCGAGAACACCGAATCGTGGGCGCTTCGCATCGCGAAGCCGCTGAAGCTCTCCGAGTATCTCCTCTTGCCGCTCATCGTAACGTTCGACTATCTGACGCGGCAGGTCAACCGGATAACCGGCGGGCGTGCGGAAATCGAGTCAACGTACGTCACCCGCGAAGAGATCAGAGATATCATCGAAACCGGCGAGCGGGCGGGCGTGTTAGAGGAAGACGAACGCGAGATGCTACAGCGCATCTTCCGGTTTACCAACACGATCGCAAAGGAGATCATGACGCCGCGGCTCGACATGGATGCCGTCTCGAAGGACGCCACGGTCGACGAGGCGATCCAACAGTGCGTCCAGTCGGGCCACACCAGACTCCCGGTGTACGACGGAAGCCTTGACAACATCCTCGGCGTCGTCCACATCTCGGATCTCGTTCGGGATCGCGCCTACGGGGAACACGAGGACGTCGCCGTCGAGGATCTGATCGAGGAGACCCTTCACGTGCCCGAATCGAAGAACGTCGACGAACTGCTCGCGGAGATGCGCGAGCAGCGAATGCACATGGTCGTCGTGATCGACGAGTTCGGGACCACCGAAGGGTTAGTCACGATGGAGGATGTCACCGAAGAGATCGTCGGCGAGATCTTGCAAGCCGGCGAGGAGGAGCCGATCGAGTTCGTCAGCGACAACGAAGCGATCGTCAAAGGAGAGCTCAATATCGACGAAGTGAACGAAGCGCTCGACATCGATATCCCGGAGGGCGAGGAGTTCGAGACGATCGCCGGGTTCATCTTCAACCGGGCGGGACGCCTCGTCGAAGAGGGCGAGCAGATCGAGTATCCCGGTATCGAAATACACGTCGAACGCGTCGAAAACACGCGGATTATGAAGGCCCGCGTGATCCGGACCGAAGAGTACGATCAGATCGTTTCCGATGAGGATAACGACGAGTTCGAGTCGGACTGATTATATAGTGAGTATCGTAGCCAACCAGCGGTTTCGAAGCCCGCCTTTCGGCACCGTCTCTCAGTTCTTCACAGGAAAATTATGTATTTCTACGATAATCCCTATAACAGGAACGAGATCGTGGTGTACAGCCCGAAGCTGAAGATTCCAGCACCGAGCAGCGAGCCGATCCACGCGAGAACGGTGTAGCCCATCTTTCCGCGGCTGACGCCGCCGGAGCCGGCGGCCGCGCCCGCACCGACGACCGCGGAGACGATGATCTCGTTGAACGAGATCGGGACGCCGAGTAAAATGGCGAGTTGGGCGATCGCGAACGACGGAATAAGCGCGGCGATCGAGCGTCTCGGGCCGAGTGAGGAGTAATCCTGTGCGATCGCTTTTATCATCCGCGGAGCGGCCGTCCACGACCCGGCCAGCAAGCCGAGACCGCCGCCGAACAGTAGTGCGACTAGCGGAACTGTGACATCGGCGGTGTCGAAAAGCGGCAACAGCGGTCCCAACGCCAGTCCGACCTGACTTCCGCCCGCAGAGAAGGCGACCAATCCACCGAGAGCCAGGAGGAAATGCCGTTGGCCGGCGGCGATGTCTCTCCGCATATCGAGCCCCATCGCGAGCGCGATGACGACTGCGAAAGCGACGGTGACGAGGAGGCGACCGGTCGGTTCGGGCGCGACGGTTCCGGCGATACTCTGTGCGGTGTCGGCGGGGCCGAGCAGCACGAATTCGACGTTCGCCAAGATCGCGCCGACGATTCCGGCGAGCACCGGGGTCGAAACGGATTCGGGGACCGAGTCGTGTCTGAGAATCTTCGCGGTCGCGTACGCGATCCCGCCGCCGACGAACGGGGTCAGCGTCCAGACTGCCAGAATCTCGTAGTATTTCATCCACGCCGGATCGCCTCCCATCGCCAGCCCCGCTCCGACCACCGCCCCGGTGACCGTGAACGCGGTCGCGATCGGGTAGCCCGCAAACACTCCGACGGCGACGAGTGCGGCCGCGATCGAGAGAGCGACGATGGCCGCGATCGGCGAAAGCGGCTCCCCAACAATGAGTTCGCGGCCGACCGCTTCGGTCACGTTCGCACCCTGTAACGTCGCACCGAGCAATCCGAGAATGCCGACGAGGAGGGCTGCGCGCAGTACCGAGATCGCGTTCGCCCCGACAGCGGGGGCAAACGGTGTCGATCCCGACGACCCCGCTCCGATCGCCCACGCCATGAACAGACTCGCCATACCGGCGGCGAGAAAGGTCGCGACCGTCGCTGGATCCATTGACAGCGACTATCCTATCCGGCGGTATAAACATTCGTCGGACCCCATCGCTCGCTCCCCGGCCGCATGGCTGGCCAACGACGAAACCCGTAAATCGATCCGAAGTGAACGACAGCCGTGTCGAGCCCCGACGCGTACCGGACGATCGACGCGAGCGCGACGGCCCGATTCACCGTGCAAGGGTCGGAGTTCATCAGCCACGCTGCGCCCGTCGAAACCGTCGAGGAGGCGGAACGGGTTATATCGCGGATCGAAACCGAATACGCCGACGCGACCCACAACGTCCCGGCCTATCGCGTCCGCGCTGACCCGTTCAGAGAGTACGCCTCGGACGACGGCGAACCCTCCGGAAGCGCCGGGAAACCGGTCCTTTCGGTCCTGCAAGGCCGCGAGATCGAAAACGTCTGCGTCGTCGTCACCCGGTATTTCGGCGGGACCGAACTGGGGATCGGCGGGCTGGTCCGAGCGTACTCACAGGCGACGAAGGACGTTCTCGACGCGGCAGCTATCGTCGAACGACTGCCGCGGAAACGGTTCGTCGCCGTCGTCGACTACGACGACTCGGGGACGGTCCGCGGAATCCTCGAAAGCGAGGGTGTCGAATTCGAGGCCGAATACGAAGTCCGCGTCACGTTCGACGCTTCGGTCCCGATCGCCGATGCGGACGCAGTTCTCGACCGACTTCGCAGTGCGACCGGCGGCCGGATCGAGCTCTCTTGATACCGTCGGCTGTACGCCCTCGATGAAGCCCGGTACCTCGGGGTATCGAATATCGGTACGAAGGTACAGCCGACGGTATGATGCTCGCTTCGAGCCCCGTCCGCCGTGCGTCTGACGTTTCGACAGGAGTATAATCGACAGACGGTGGCACGTTCCATCGGAAAGAGGGGGGTTTCGCGGCGATCTACGTTCCAAACGCGCGGTCGCCGGCGTCACCCACACCGGGAACGATGTAGCCGTCCTCGTCCAACCGCTCGTCGATGCTCACGGTCAGGATGTCGGCACTGGGGAACGCCTCGTCGACTCGGACGAGCCCCGGTGGTGCGCTCACCGCGGAGAGCACGATCAACCGTTCGGGATCGCCGACCGCGAGTATCTCGTCCAGCACCGCGACGATCGTACTCCCCGTCGCGAGCATCGGATCGGCGACGATGACGGTGTCCTCCTCGTCTATCTCGGGGAGTTTCACGTAATCGACGGTGATCGGAAACTCCCCCTCGTCGTCCATTCCGGCGTCTTCGTTGCGCCCCGCGGAGATAACTCCCTGCCGAGCGCGCGGAAACGCCCCGACGAGTCCCTCTACGAACGGCGTCGCCGCCCGAAGGACGTTCACGATGACGACGTTCTCGAGCCCTTTGACGACCTCACCGGTCGTCTCCGCGAGCGGTGTCGTGATCGAGACGTATTCGGTGTCCATCATCCCGTCTATGATCTCGAAACCACAGAGGCGGCCGAGTTCGATGAGCCCGTTGCGGAACGCGACCTGATCAGTGTCGACCGACCGGAGCTCCGAGAGGGTGTGCTTCGCTAAGGCGTGGGTGATGACGTGAGCGTCACCGCGATCCTCGATGGGCATACCGGTACAGCGAACGCCGCGGGCTTAAACCCCGTCGGTGGATCGTCGGCATCTCTTTTCACTGTCGGAGAGCGAGCCCATAGTATAAACGTCTCGGGACCGTTTTCGTAGCCGAATGGACGTCGAGGAAAGCGTCTCTGGATTCAAGGTGCGTGGTAGCTGGGGAGACGTCGTGGAACACGGCGAGCGGATCACACGAGCGTTGAAAGATCTCGCGGCCGACAGGCACGATATCGACGAGGAAACGCTCGACGAATGGGACGAGTGGCGGCCGAAAGTAGACGAACGGCTCGGTGAAGACGTCAACAAAAAGACCGCCCAACAGGCCAGCGTCGGCGAGGGCGAGGGCGAAAAAGCGGGCAAGACCCCGGACGAGGATATCAAAACCGCCGGCGAGAAACTCGCCGATTCGTACGACCGACTCGAAGAGCCGAGCGAGGCGGTCGAAGAGTGGCGAGAATCGATAAACTACGTCGCTCGCGCGGCCGATTCGGTGACTCGAAAGGCGATCAGGAAAGTCGAGGGCGGTGTCTACAGGAACGTGATGACGCAGATGTCACCGTATTATTTCGATAACGAACTCGTCAGCGCGAATCTCTCCCGTGCGGACGCCGACGCCGACGATTACGTCTTCGAAGTCAACATCAACGACGACGATTTGAAAATCCGGGTCTCGAACAAGCTCGCGGATTACGAGACGTCGGTCGACCGGTGGCACGTCGACACGCCGAAAGAGACCGATATCGCCGAGGCCGTCGAGGGCCACTCGCCGGAGGAAGAATCGACCGACGGGCGTTCGGATCCGAAACAGACGTAGAGAAACGACCCCGCTATTCGATCGCGATCCGCCGGACGAACGATAGCTCCCGCAGTTCGTTTATCAATCCCCCGGGGAGCCGCTCGTCCGTAATGATGTACAACACCGGTTCATCGGTGAACTCCGGATCTTCGCTGATCGTCTGTCGGATCGAGATCC
>CAYQWI010000054.1:0-9254 GCA_964421165.1 uncultured Natronomonas sp. | reverse complement strand
GAAGATCCTGAGATCGATGACGTGACCGACTTCTTCGAGACGACCGACATCGTCGTCGTCCCGCTGTTCATCGCGGACGGCTATCACACACAGGAGGACATCCCGGAAGATATGGGCCTGACGGACGATTACCGGACCGGATGGGAGACGCCGGCCGATGTCGACGATCACCGGATCTGGTACGCGGGGGCGGTCGGGACCGAGGCGCTCACCGCCGACGTTATCATCGAGCGAGCGGCCGACGCCGGGGCCGATGTCGGTAACGCCATCGAGGAGGTTCGGCGTCGAACCGACGCTGCCAAGACTGGTGCCGAGATCGGAGCGAGTGATTGACGTGAACGACGCTCGACTCGACGCGCTCGTGTCGGCCGCAGAGCACGGGATCGACTGCGACGGGCTGTCGGTCGAACACGACGAGCGAGGCTACCGGTTCGAAACTCCCGAAAGACGGTACGACGGACTCGCTAAATCGGCGTTCCGAACGCGAGCCGAGGAGAATCCGCGGTTCGTTTCGAACTGGCACTACTGGGAAGTCGTCGACCGGCCCGACACTGAACGGGCGTTTTTACGGTGGCTCGAAGGAGCCGACGACCGGTCAGTTCCCGAACGGTACGAGGCGCTGGTTGATGGTGACGTTACGGCTTCGTGGGGGCAGCTCCATGTCGAGATCGCACTCGCTGACGATGGCAGCCGACAGTATACGCTTTGTCACGAAGAGGACGCTGTGCGGGTCGATAGGTTGGATGACGCTCTCGACGATCTCGACGTTCACACGGATCCACTCGACGCGAGAGCGCTCGTCAAATACGATGATCGCGACCGATATCGACCGCTGAAAGCCGCGCCGACGTTACCCACCGGATGGGCGTTCGTCGACCTCGACGGCAAAGCGCTCGCGGAAACTGTCGAGTACATGTATCCCGCGACGATCGCGAACTGGTATCTCGAACGACGGGGCGAACTCGACGTGAGTCACTGGCGTGAAACGATGGATCGACAGAGCGGGATCTACGGTCTCATCAAGACGTGGGACCGCGGCGAGGGGTACGAACACGTCGAGTGGGTCGCCGAATCCTGCTGTGTGGACAGCCAGTGTCTCAAACGCCGCGAGTGGGAGTACGACGGCGACACTGAACTCGACGTCGACGGGGGCGACGGGGAG
Organism: uncultured Natronomonas sp.; assembly: GCA_964421165.1. Lineage (GTDB taxonomy): Archaea > Halobacteriota > Halobacteria > Halobacteriales > Haloarculaceae > Natronomonas. The sequence goes on along the minus strand of CAYQWI010000054.1, from coordinate 8,092 downwards.
TTCCCGTGTCGAGAGCCGTGTTCGCTCGTTATCTCGGCGGCGAGAAAGTGGACCCAACTCGAAGGTGAGCAGTCTCGGACCTACGAGTTCGAGTTGACGCCGAGCGAGAAAGCCCAGATCGAGGAGATCATCGACGCGGTCGCAGACGGTCGGACAGAGGAGATCCGAGAGGCGGATATCTACGAGGGAGCGAACCGATATCGGACGCGCTTTCTTCGCGCGAAGCGATTCGACGACGACGGGAACCTCTGTGGCGTACCGACGGAGAGCGAGTAGCGTTTCGGAATCCGCTCACCCGAGCAGATAGTACGCGACGCCCGCACAGAGCCCGGCGGCGACGAGCGCGAGCACGCCGAGAACGAAGTTGATCCCGTCGCCCGCGACGAGCGCCCCGACCGCCAGCAGGACGGCGACGCTCCCCAGTACGACCACCGGAAGCAACCGCAGGACAGGCGGCGCTTCCGGCTCGGAGTCCCGTTTGGGTTTCGCGAGATCCGGATCGACCCGAACGTTCCGCTTTTTGGCTTCGTTTCGATCGAGCACGACATCGATGTAACGCGTTTCCCGTCCGTGCCCGACGACGACTTTGAGTTTGCCACGGACGGTATCGCTCGGCCATGTCGACGGGTCCCGGGTCTGGATTTCGATTTGACGGGTTTCGTCGGATTCGACGTAGTGGTTCGTGGCTCTGAGGCGCGCGACTTCCGAGAGCCGATCATCGAGGTTGAGATGAACGTGAGCGGCCTCGCCGTGGTTGTGTATCTCGGCGCTGAACGGCCCAGCGGCTTCGAATGTCTCGGGGACGGCGAGCGTGTAGAGGCCGTCACGGTTGACCGCGACCGGGATCGAATCCGTATCCGTCACATAATCTCACACACCCGGTGAGGTTAAAAAGTATACTGGTCAACTACGCCGTCGCCTCGTCCCGCATGTCCGGTGGCAGGAGGTTCGGGATGCCGTCCTCGATCGGGTACTCCTCGCCGCACTCGACGCAGACGAGCCGACCTTCGAGGATCTCGTCGTCGTTTTCGCGGATGATCTCCAGTTCGAGTTCGCCCTTATCGAGCGGGCAGCACAGAATATCCAGCAGCGACTCTTTCATACTCCACCATGCGATGGCGGCGGTCAAAAGTATACTGGGTCCGATTCGGTGAGTCATCCGTCAGGTACTACAGCGGTGCAGTCGAATGGTGAGACGTGACAGCCGGTACGTACACGCTCCTCATCGAGGTAGCCGAGCAGACGACGATCGAAATCGGGGCGCTCGGTATGCAGCGGTTCCCGGCTGGAGCGTACGCCTACACGGGAAGCGCGTTCGGCCCCGGCGGCTTCGGACGCGTCGATCGCCATTATGAACTCGCCGCCGGGGATCGGGACGCTCGTCACTGGCACATCGATTATCTGCTGGGACACGAGGGCGCCTCGATCAGGGGCGACGTCCGGACGATCGACGCCGATATCGAGTGTCCGGTCGCAAGAGTTCTCCCCGACGCTCCGGTCGCGGGATTTGGCGCGTCCGATTGCGGCTGTTCGTCGCATCTGGCGTACGACGAGGACGGGGGACGACTGCGCGAGGCGGTCACGTCGGCACACCGCGATGCGGAGTCGAACGTCGAGTGATCCTACCCTCGACCGACTGATGTCACGTAGATCCCTACGAGAACGATCACGCCGCCGCCGACCGTCGTCGCTCCCGGTATTTCGGCGAGCAACAGTAACGCGAGAATCGTCGCCCCGACCGGTTCGCCGAGCAACGAGACGCTGACGACCGACGATTCGACGTGTTCGAGCGCCCAGTTGACGACCGTGTGTCCGAACAGCCCGGGGCCGACGGCGAGCGCGAAAAAGAGGATCCACTCGCGGCGGCCGTATCCGACGAGCGGGAGTCCCTGTCCGACCGCGACGAGCAGAAGGGTGAGCGAACAGGCCGTGTAGACGACGAGAACGTACGGAACGACTGCGACGCGCTGGCGGAGCGATCGGCCGACGAGAACGTAGATCGCGGCCATCACCGCGCCGAGCACGGCGAGGCTGTTTCCGTAGAGCGGCCTAGCTCCCGCGATAGCCGCGCCGGTGAGGAACTCCCCGATCGACATCGTCGCCATCCCAGCGACAGCGACGGCGATACCGAACGCTTTCCGTGCCCCGATCTGCTCGCGCAGGAGAACCGCCGCGCCGATGGCGACGAAAATCGGCTGTGACTGGACGAGGGTGACACTGGCGGCGACGCTCGTCCACGCGAGGCTCTCGAAGTACGCCGCGAAGTGGATCGCTAGCGCCGCCCCGGTGAGGGTGGCGAGGAGGAGATCACGGGGTTCGAATGCGCTAAAATCACCTCTGTATCGGGTGAAAACGAACGGAACGACGAGAAGCGTCGTGAGGAGCACCCGATAGAACGCGAGTACGACGGCGGGTGCGTCACTCCAGCGAACGAGTATCGCACTCGTCGAGACGGCCGCGATGGCTACGCCGAGTGCGACCATCGGTGGTGTCCGCTCTTCGAGTGCGGCGAGCATACCTCCCCTGGCATGCGGCACACAATAGTGGTTGTCGTGTTCTCCGGGGGCGAGCGGCGAGCATCCGATTCCGTAACGGATTTCTCGACACGACCAGTCCCGGTGGACATGAACGATGCCCGACTCGGAGCCGCGTTAATCCTGTGTTCCGGCGTCGGGTTCGCGACGCTCGGCGTGTTTGGCGTCGTCGCCGGCGATGTGGGTCTCTCAATTCCGACGATCCTCTTTTTCCGATTCGCGTTGGCGACGGTGCTCGTGTGGGTGGTCTTCGGCGTTCGCGGTCGGATCGAACGACTCCGGGGACGAACGCTTGCTATCGGACTCGCCCTGGGGGGAGTCGGATACGCCGCGATGGGCGGGCTCTACTTCGTCGGTCTCGAATTCATGACCGCCGGCATGGTCGCGATCGTCCTGTATACGTATCCGGCGTTCGTCCTTCTTCTCGCTGCGACGTTTCTGGGCGAGCCCGTCGGCAGTCGGCGCCTCATTGCGCTCGTAGTGACACTCGGCGGTGTCGGGCTGATCACCGGTGCCGATCCGGCGGCCGCCGATCCGCGTGGAATCGGCATCGTCCTCGTCGCCGCCGTGGTGTATGCAGTGTATATTACGGCGAGCCGAACGACACTCGAAGGCGTGAGCGCACCGACACTCACAGCACACGTCATGCCGGCTGCGGCGGGGACGTTTCTCCTCGTCGGCACCGCGACCGGGACGCTGGCACTTCCTTCGGGCTCCGCCGAGTGGAGTCTCATCGTCGGAATCGCCGTGCTCTCGACAGCGATTCCGATCTTTACGTTTTTCGCCGGGCTCTCGCGAATCGGGGCTGGTCCGGCGGCGATCCTCAGCGCCGTGGAGCCGGTCGCAACTGTCGCTCTCGGTGCGCTCTTTCTCGCCGAACCCGTCTCGGCTGCGGTTATCGTCGGCGGGTCGCTCGTCTTGCTCGGCGTCGTGCTCGTCCCGCGGCGGTGACCTCGGTGTGATGACCGCCACATCTATTCGACAGGGGTTCGAAACGCCGGTCGTGTCTGTATGCGATACTCGGGTGATCGGGCGGCGATGACTGCCCGCGAGCGGCTCAACGAGCTCGACGCCGTCCAGCTCGTATTTCTCGGGTTGACGCTTTTGCTCTCGGGGATTCATCTGGGCCTCGCGCTCCTTGACCCGGCGTCACTGGGATCGCGTGCCGAGCAGTTCCTCATTATCGGGTTGGCGTTTTTGGCCGGGGGCGTCGTCCAGCTGACCCCGTACTGGCGTCCCGTGCTGTATCTGCTCGGGGCGGCGTTCGCCCTTTTTCTCGGCGTGATCTGGTTTCTCGGCCCGACCGACTGGCTTACGATCGGTGCGGTTACTACGATCGTGGCAGTCGCGTTCACGGTTCTCGCGCTCTATCTGTTCTTCCGCGAGGAGTCTCTGGCGGTCAGTTCCTGACGCCGTTACGCTTCGAGCAGCGCCTTCGTCGTTCGGTGTCGCCCCCGAAACATCGGACCGAGACCCAGCCAACCGAGCGGTGAGACGGCCTGACCGAGGCGGCCGCCGGGGAGTCGATACCTGACGTGATCGATCATATTCGTCCCATCTCCGTCGGCGAAAAACCGGTGTGTGTGCACCCACTCGGCGAACGGACCCGACTCCATAACGTCCCGAAACATCCTCGATCCATCGCCGATCCGTCGCTCCGTGATGACAGAGACCATCTGTAGCCGGGGAGCGACTCCGAACGGTCGGATCGACAACTCGATCCGGGAACCGGCTTCGAGCGCCTCCGGATCGGGATTCCCGTCAGGTCCGGTGACCGACTCGACCTCCAGATTCATGAACGCCGGCGTAAGCGCTTCGAGTCCGTCGGTCGTCGAATGAAACGCCCACACGTCTTCGAGCGGGGCGTCGATATGCGTTTGACGGCGATAGGTGGCCATACCCCGAGTACGTGGCCGAAGGGGAAAACAGACTGGGTGGAGACGGATGCGCCTCGATTATTTCAGCCGCTCTTGGAGGAACGAGGGGTGTGCAGCTTCGATCCCGTCGATCGAGAGGATCTGATTCTGGATTATTTCACCGACCTCATCGCCATCGGCGGCCCGCACTTCCGCCATGAGCATGTGATCTCCGCTCGAACTGTACAGCGATTCGACAGCGTCGAGCGCTTTCAGCTCCCGAGTAGCGTCGACGTATCGCTCGCTGGCGACGTCGAAGCCGACTAACGCGATCGATTTTCCCGAGAGCTTTTTCGGATCGATGTCGGCGGAGTAACCGACGATTACGCCCTCGCTTTCGAGCTTGTCGATGTACTTCCGAACGGTCGGTTTCGACACGTTGGCGCGTTCTGCGATCTCTGTGTAGGACGCTTGCGCGTCGTCTTCCAGAACTGCGAGGATACGATCTTCCGTCTCCACACTCATGAGATATTCTTTAACGTCCGTGAAAAAATATCTTCCGAACTCGAAAAGCGAGTGTGTCTGGCGGATGGGGGCTCTTTCTCGCCGGCGTCGATACCGTTGTTTTTTGTGATAACTCCCAGAGTTAACATCGGTAATAGGTCGAATCCCCACCGAACCGGTTCCGGAACGGATCTTTATATCTCTGGCGCTGGAGTGGCACGTGAGTACGATGTTGAACGTCACACACCACGATAGCGGACTCTTGGAGCTCGAACTCGACCGACCCGACCGACTGAATGCGCTGAACGGTGAGTTGATGGACGAGATCGTCCACGCTCTCGAGACGACGGACGTTGACGACGTTCGAGCGGTTGTATTCGAAGGGGCGGGCGATCGAGCGTTTTCGGCCGGGGCGGACATCACCGGCTTTGCCGAGATCGAGCCGTACGAGCAGGAAGTTACGTCACTGTTTCAAACGGTTGCGGAGTATCCCCGACCGACGCTCGCGAAGATCGACGGGTTCTGTCTCGGCGGCGGCCACGAACTGGCGCTGGCGTGTGATCTTCGGATCGCGACCGAGGGATCGGCGTTCGGGTTTCCGGAGATCAATCTCGGATTGATTCCCGGCGGCGGCGGGACCCAGCGCGCGATGCGGATGTTGACGGACGCCAGAGCCAAAGAACTCGTCTTCCGGGGGAACCATATCGACGCCGAAACCGCCGAGGAGTGGGGACTCATCAATCGCGCCGTCCCCGAAGCCGAGTTCGACGAAACGGTCGAAGCGTTCCTCGACGATCTCCTCTCCGGCCCGCCGGTCGCGTTGCGAAAGGCAAAGCAAGTAATGGACGGCGGCCGCGATCAGGACCTCTCGGCGGGGCTGGAGATGGAAGCACAGGCGTTCGGGCTGTTGCTCTCGACCGATGATATGACAGAGGGTACAACCGCGTTCTTGGACGATCGCGAGCCGGAATTCACCGGGCAATGACCGACGAATCGGACACCCCCGATGCCACGAACGGTGTCTTTCACCGCTTCGAAGTGGGTGACACGATACGTACCGGCGGACGGACGATAACCGAAGCGGACGTGATGAACTTCGCCGGCGTCTCCGGCGATTTCAACCACATCCACACCGACGAAGAGCGGATGGCCGAGTCGGCGTTCGGCGAGCGGATCGTACACGGAATGTTCGTTTTGAGCGCCGCGACCGGCCTCATCTGGCAACAGAGGTCCGTCGAGGAGCGACACGCCGTCGTCGCGTTCTACGGGATCGATGCGCTCCGATTTCTGAACCCCGTCTACATCGGTGATACGATCCACGTCGAGAAGGAGATCCTCGAAACGAAGCCCCGTCCGCAGGGCCCCGGAAACGGAACTGTTCGATACGACGTCGAGATCAAAAACCAACACGACGACACGGTCATCTCCTTCGAGATGATCTCGCTTTTCGAATAGCGCTCCCGTGCTTTTGAAGCGGGTCGGCAGGTATTTGACCGAGGCACACAGAGTTCGTCTTACAATGTTAGTCTCTCCGGAGGGTGGATCCGTATGACAGGGGCGGATCCGGACTACTTCGAGCGGATCGTCGACGAGGATTCGTTGCGACAGTATCTGACGGAACAACTCGGGGCGGTCGAGACGTTCGACGTTCGCCACCACCAAGAAGGCCACTCCAACGAGACGCTTTTCGTCACGTGGGGCGATCTCGAACTCGTCATCCGACGACCACCGCCGGGTGATATCGCCGAGAACGCTCACGACGTGCTCCGTGAATTTCGCGTTATCGACGCCTTACAGGACACCGACGTTCGGGTCCCAAGAACCGTGCTGTCGTGCGACGATCACAGCGTCATCGGGAGCGACTTCTACGCGATGAAACGACAGGAGGGCGACGTTCTCAGAGACGACGAACCCGAGCGGTTCGCGAATCCAGCGGATCGACGGACGATCGGCCACGAGATCGTCGATCGGTTGGTGGAGATTCACGACGTCGACTACGAGGCCGTCGGGCTCGAGGAAGGCGACTTCGGATATCCGCCGGGGTTCACCCAACGACAGGTCAGACGCTGGTCCGAACAGCTCATGTGGGCGTTCGAAGTTACGGCCGACGAACGCGAAGTCGAGGAACTATACGAGGTGATGGAGTGGCTCTACGAGAACGTCCCGGACGACGACGAGTATCCGAACACGCTCGTTCACGGGGATTACAAACCCGATAATCTGATGTTCGGCCCCGGCGATACCCCCGAAATCGCGGCGATATTCGACTGGGAGATGTCGACGCTCGGTGATCCGTTCACCGATCTCGGATGGCTGCTCTCGTACTGGCACGAGTCGAAGGATCCCGAGCCAGCGGTCCCGTCGCTCGCACAGCCGTTTTTCAGTCGGGACGGGTATCCGACCCGCCGGGAACTCATCGAGCGCTACGAACGTCAGACGGGATACGAGTTCGAGAACTGGAGGTTCTACTGGGTGCTCGCCATCTACAAACTCGCCGGGTTGGGAGAGATGTTCTTCCGAAGATATCTCGAAGGAAACAGCGACGATCCGCTCTACCCGCAAATGGAGACGGGCGTGCCGGCGTATGCCAAAGAGGCACTCGCCATCATCGACGGCGAGATGGAGCTATAACCGCCTTTCGGACCGCCTGATTATTTCACCATGCCGCCGTTGTATGCGATATGGATCTGACGACCGCCCTCTGGTATCTTATTCTGGTCGCAGGCGTCCTCATCTCCGTTGCGACCGTCGTCAAGCTCAGCAATCCGAACGGTCGGTGGCGACAAACGGCCGAAAAGCGGCTGTATCTGGGCGTTCCGTGGGGGACGCTCATAGCTGTCGCGGGGGTTGCGGCCTTCTATCTGTTCGTTCAAGACGGCCTCACGAACCCGACGAACCCGGTTGATATCCCGTTTCGAGCGTTCAGTTACTTCTATCCGCTCGGGATGGTTACGTCGGGATTCGCCCACTCGGGGCTGGGGCACGTCACCAGCAACCTGATGGCGACGCTCGTTTTCGGCTCGCTCGCCGAATACGCGTGGAGCCACTATCCGGAGGCGGAATCCACTTCACCGTTCGACTCTCGGCTCACAGATCCCTTCGTCCGCATCGCCGCCTGGGTCGGCGCGATCGTTACGGTCGGCATTACGACGTCGATTTTCGGTCTCGGTCCGGTCATCGGCTTCTCCGGCGTCGTGT
>CAYQWI010000053.1:0-9266 GCA_964421165.1 uncultured Natronomonas sp. | reverse complement strand
TTGCTGGCGGTCAATACGCACGCCCGTTCTGACGGTTGGGCCATCAATAAAGAACTAAAAACACCTTATAAACCGTTCTACGACGCCTTAGAGGCTAATTCGACCGGTTACAGCTCGGCCAGCGTCGGGTCCAGTTCGGTCGCGACCTCGAAGAGCCGATTGTACTTCGCGAGCCGCTCCGAGCGGGCGAGCGAGCCGACTTTCAGCTGTCCGGCGCCGTACGCCACCGCGAGATCGGCCATCGTCGAATCGCAGGTTTCACCCGACCGCGCGGAGACGACAGTGGAAAAGCCGGCTTCCTGTGCGCGCTCGATCACGTCGGCCGTCCGGGTGATCGTCCCCGCCTGATTCATCTTGACGAGAACCGCGTTGGCCGCATCCGCGTCGATGGCACGGTCGAGGCGTCCTCGATCCGTCACGAGGAAGTCGTCGCCGAGCAGCTGAACGTCGTCCAGTCGGTCGCCGAACTGTTTCCACCCCTCCCAATCGTCCTCGAAGAGCGGATCCTCGAGCGAGACGATCGGGTACGTATCGACCCACTCCAGCAGCTGTTCGATCATCCCGTCGCGATCCAACGTAGCGCCCTCGGTTTCGAGATGGTACCGCTCGGTTTCGTCGTCGTAAAAATGCGTCGCCGCGACGTCGACGGCGAACGCCACGTCGTCGACGGACGGTTCGTACCCCGCGTCCGCGATTCCCGCTTCGAGCAGCTCGAACGCGTCGGAGATCCCGTCCATCGGCGGCGAAAATCCACCCTCGTCGGCGACGAGCGGTCTGACGCCGGTGTCCGCGATCCGGTCTCTAACCGCTCGGCGAACGTCCCAGACCGTCTCTATCGCGTCTCCGTACGTCTCCGCGCCCATCGGGATGACGAGGAAATCCTGGATCTCGACCCCGCCGTGGGCGTGGAGTCCGCCGCTCAGGATGTTCACCATCGGACGCGGAAGCTCACCCGGTCCGTTCGGTGCGAGTGACTCGTACAACGGCTCTCCACGGACGGCCGCCGCCGTTCGAGCGACGGCTCCCGAAACCGCGAGCACGGCGTTCGCGCCGAGCGTCGAGAGGTTCTCGGTCCCGTCGGCGGCGACGAGCGCCTCGTCGATCGCCGCCTGCTCGGTCACGTCCCGGCCGACTGCGACCGGTTCGAGTTCCTCGGTGACCGCTCGAACAGCTTTCGAGACCCCCATCCCGCCGAACCGATCGCCTCCGTCGCGGAGCTCTACCGCCTCGTGGCTCCCGGTGCTCGCCCCGGCGGGAACGGTGAACGTTCCGGATTCGTCGTTCGTGTGTACGCGCGCCCGAACCGTCGGGTTTCCGCGAGAATCGAGGACTTCCCAGGCGTCGACAGCTTCGATCGTCGTCATGATCGATCGCTCGGACACCGACCGGTTAAAGGATACGTTATTCGGTCACACCCGATCGAATCGCGGCCCCGCCTTCGGCGTCACTTCGTCTCCGACTGGACGAGCTCTTCGAACGCCTCGATCTCCCGAACCGGTTCGGTGAGCGTCCGTTTCGCGATCCGTCTGAGCGTCTCTTTCGTCTCGTTTCGCTCGACGTACTCGACCGGCGATTTCCCGTCTACACGGGCGAGCATGAGCACACCGAGCTCCTCGATCGTGTCCGCTTCGATGTCCCACGAAACGGCGTCCTCGTAGGCGTCGAAGAACGCTCTCGCGGCCTCGTGGTACTCGCGTCCCTGTTCGGCGTTGTACACCGATTTGATGAACAGGTGATTGAGCATGAACGCCGTGTCGAACGACGGGTCGCCGCGATGGGCGACTTCGAAATCGAGGATCCAGACTCTGAGCCCCTCATTGTCCTCGACGAGTACGTTCTTGGGACTGTAATCGCCGTGAACGAGCGTTCGCTCGGAGGCGAGCATCCGTTCGGTCGCCGCATCGACCTCGTCGGCAACGTCGGGGTGTCGACGGGCGACAGTTCGGTGATACGGGTCGATCCGAAGCTGATCGAACGGAAGCTTGCTCTCGAACGGCGCGAGCAGATCCGGATCGCCGGCGGCTTCGCGGTGAACGGTGCCCAAAGCGCGTCCGACCTCCTCGGCGACACGAACGTCGACCGATCCACCGAGCAAGTCGGTTTTCCACATTCTGGCGTCGTCCGGCGCACACTGAAAGCCGACGACGTCGTTTTCGTGATCTTCGAATCGAACGCTCGGCACCGTTGCGGCTAACCCGGCCTCCGCCAGGATCGGCTCGTAGACGCGCGTCGCGGCCGCTTCGTTGTGAACGCGATCGATGTCCGCGGGCCAGTCTTCCTCGACGTTCAGGTTCGGACGCGGCTGTTTGAGGACGAGGCAGTCCCCCTCGCTTCGGACCATGATGACGTGATTCGAAACGCCGCCGCCTAATTCGGCGGCGTCGACGCCGTCCACGCTGTCCATCACGTCCCGTCCGGCGAGGTATTCGCCGGCTGTCTCCGGTGAGAGTGAAAACGTCATGCGGCTAACGAGCACGGTCGGGTTATTAAATGTGTACACAGACGCCCGGATTTGATACGCTGTCCGCCGCTCGGCAATGCGGTGTTCGCACCGTCGAAAGGCTAAAGCTTGGGGGAACTAAATCCGCTATCATGACAGCCACTTTCTCCGGGTATCGTCGCCCGGACGGCCGAATCGGGGTGCGAAATCACGTCGCCGTGATTCCGACCTCAGTCGCCGTCAGTACCATCGCAGAACGGATCGCTGCCGCGTCCGGCGAGCACGTCCGCGCGACGCCCCACCAGATGGGTACGTCGCAGCCGAAACGCGCCAGAGAGCAGACCGAGCGCGTACTCACCGGCGTGGGGCAGAACCCGAACGTCGGTGCGGCGCTCGTCATAGAGCTCGGTACCGAATCGATCGACGCCGAGTCGATCGCGGACGGGATCTCGGAGTCCGGCGTTCCCGCGGAGACGCTCTCCGTACGCGATGTCGGCGGTACCCGCGCAGCCATCGACACCGGGAGCGAACGATCGGGCGAACTCCGGGAGGCGAGCGCGGACGCTCGTCGCGAGGAAGCCGACGCCTCCGAGCTGATTTTCGGCGTCGAATGCGGCGGCAGCGACGCGACCAGCGGGATCGCAGCAAACCCCTCCGTCGGGGCGGGATGCGATCTCCTGATCGAGGACGGCGGAACCGCCACGTTCAGTGAAACCCCGGAGTTCATCGGGGCCGAACACGTCCTCGCCGACCGCTGTACGTCCGAGGAAACCCGAGAGCGACTCCTCGAACGGGTCGATAAGCGCGAAAAGCTCGCGGAGCTGATGGGCGTCGATATGCGGGGGGCACAGCCGTCCCCGGGGACTCAGGACGGCGGCCTGACCACGATCGAAGAGAAGAGCCTCGGCGCGATCTCGAAAGGCGGAACCACGCCCGTGGAGGGAATCGTCGATTACGCCGAACCGCTTCCGGTCGGCGGCGGGCTCGTGCTGATGGACACGCCGGGATACGACGTCGAAAGCGTCGTCGGCAAGATCGCCGGCGGCGCGCAGGTGATCGCATTCACCACCGGGCGGGGAAGCACCACCGGAAACCCGATCGCCCCCGTGATCAAAGTCACCGGCAACCCGCGAACCTGGCAGCGGATGGCGTCCAACATGGACGTGAACGCCAGTACGGTCGTCGAAGGCGGCTCGATCGCGGAGGCCGGCGAGCGAGTCTATGAAACGCTGTTGTCGGTCGCCGACGGACAGCAAACCGCGGCCGAGATGCGTCGGCTCGAGGAGTTCGCGATCAACGAAATCCAGCCGAACGAGCTCACCGCGGAGGGGATTCAAGGATGAAGGGCGAAGTATTGGGCGACGGAGAGGCGCTCTTGATGCACGCGGGAGACAACGTCGCGACCGCGATCGAAGATCTGGAGCCGGGGGACGATCTCGGCAACGGGGTGACGGTCGCTGCGGAGATTCCCTTCGGCCACAAGCTCGCTCTCGAACCGATCGAGGAAGGTGGGGATGTCGTCAAATACGGCGAAGTGATCGGCGGAGCGACCGTCGAGATCACCGCTGGCGAGTGGGTCCACACCCACAACTGCGAGAGCAAACGCGGCCGTGGGGATCTCGCGGCCCAGGAGGTGTCGGACGCATGAGCACCGGAGAGCAAGCGATCACGAGCGGCTACGTCCGTCCCGGCGGCTCTGTCGGCATTCGAAACCACGTCCTCGTCATGCCGTCTGTGATCTGCTCACATCAGGTCGCAGATATGATTGCCGATGAGGTAGAGATGGCGGTTAGTGCGCCCCACGATCACGGCTGTGCACAGATCGGTTCGGACAAAGCACAGACCGAGCGGACGCTCGTGAATCTCGCGGCGAATCCCAACGTGGCGGGGACCGTCGTCGTCGGACTGGGCTGTGAGGGACTCCAGAGCGATTCGTTGGCTGCGACGATCGGGGAGGGCGATCGCCCCGTTCGTGAGCTGTCGATCCAAGGTATCGGCGGTACCGACGAGTGTGTCGAACAAGGCACTGACTTCGCGAAGGAGTTGGTCGAATCGGCCGAATCGGCGACACAGTCGGTCAGTCTCGGTGATCTGACCGTCGGAATCGTCGCGAGCGATCTCTCCGAGTCGACGCTTTCGACGGCCGCACCGCACGTCGCTTCGTTCGTCGACGACGTTATCAGCGCCGGCGGACGTGTCGTCGCTGCCGGAAACGAACCGCTGCTCGCAGATACCGAGGCCGCACTCGAGGCGTTCGTCCCCGACGCTCGCGACGATGCGGCGGCGCTTCTCGACCACGTTCGCAACCAGCCCGCCAAGGTCGGTCGGGTCCGCCGGCAGGCGAAGGAGCTCTCCTTCGCCGAGGCCACCCGCGCGTGGGGGGAGTATCCGATCGAAGAACTCCTCGAATACGGCGCTCGAGCGACCCACGATTCGGGTCTCGCGGTCGTCGATTCATCCTCCGAGTTCGCGTCCGCGTCGACGGCGCTCGCCGCGGCCGGTGCCGAAATCGTCGTCCACATTACCTCGGACGGCGTCCCGGCCGGCCACCCGATCGTTCCGGTTATCAAAGTCACCGGCAACGAGGATACAGCAGCCGCCCTCCCGGACGACATCGATGTCGACACCACGAGCGCCGACGCCGACTCGCTCCGCCGTGTCGTCGAGGACGTCGCCAACGGTGCCGACTCCGCGCCCGAACGACACGGGCTGACGACATTCGCGATCGATCGAGTCGGCCCCTCGATGTAAGCCGATCCGGTCGACCGTTTTGAACGATCGAAGGATAACGGAGATCCCTATACCTATTAGTTCCGTGAAGCTGTTGTCATCGACACGATGAGCTACGAAGCTGAGTCCGTCTGGCAGTTCAGTATGGCGGGAAGCGTTCGGTTCGGATCGGGAGCCGCGGCCGAACTTCCGTCCGTACTCGACAAAAACGACTGTGAATCGGTCATGCTCGTGACCGACCCCGGTCTTCGCGCCGCGGGCGTCATCGATCCGGTCCTCGAACAGCTCGACGACGGGAACATCGAATACACCGTGTTCGACGAGGTCGAACCGGATCCGTCGCTGTCGGTGTTCGAAGCCTCGGTCGAGCAGGCCCGCGAGGACGATCCGGACGCGGTCGTCGGCGTCGGCGGCGGGAGTTCGATGGACGTCGCGAAGACGACGTCGGTCGTCGCGGCCTACGGCGGCGACATTCTCGATTACGTCGCGCCGCCGACTGGCGGCGGCGAACCGATTCCCGGACCGGGACTGACGACCGTCTGTCTCCCGACGACTGCCGGAACTGGCTCGGAAACGTCTCCCGTGACCGTTATTTCGCTCCCGGATAGAGATCTCAAGGTCGGCATTTCCGGCGACGAGCAGCGTCCCGACGCCGCGCTGGTCGATCCGTCACTCACCGTCTCGCTTCCGCCGGGACCGACCGCGTCGTCCGGACTCGACGCGCTTTCGCACGCCGTAGAGGCATACGTCACCCGGCGCTACGACGCGAAGCCGTCGCCCGAATCGCCCGCCGACCGGCCGGACTACGGCGGCCGAACGATCGTCACCGACCAACTCGCCCGGCAGGCGATCGAGCTCATTTCGAACAACCTTCGAAACGCCGTCGATAACGGGCAGGATCTGGAGGCCCGACGCGCGATGTCGCTCGGGAGCCTGCTCGCGGGTATCGCCTTCACCAACGCCGGGCTCGGGCTCGCACACGCGATGGCGATGGCGACCGGCTCGAGACATCACACCGCCCACGGTGAGACGATCGCCGCCGTACTTCCCTCGGTGATCCGGTATAACGCCCCCGGCGCTCCGGAACGGTACGCCGAAGTCGCGCGATTGATGGGCGAAGACACGACCGGTGACGGTGACCATCAAGCCGCCGAAAAGGCCGCCGCCGCCGTCGAACGACTGCGCTCGGATGTCGGGCTCGCGGACGGACTCTCCGATCTCGGCGTCGAGCAGTCCGATCTCGACGTGCTCGCAGAGAACGCGATGCAGCTCGAACGGCTCGTCGTCGGCAACCCGCGACGGACGGAAGACGCGGATATGCAGGCGCTGTTCGAGGACTCGTTGTAAAAAGCGTCACGGAATTCGTTGTATTACGGTTCGGGCGAAACGGAATCCAAGCCGCTCGGACGGACTGTTGCGGTCTTTTAGCGATGATCGGCGAGTGGACGATCACCGTACAGCGGTGCAACGATCCGTGTCAGTAGTCGACGGCGTCGAGCGTCTCGACGCACGCTTCTTTGAAGATGGCGCAGTCGACGTAGACGCAGACGTACTGCGCACCGGCACGGATCCACTGGTTGGCCATCTCCGGCGTGTCGGCGTACGTCCCCACGATCGCGTCCGTGTCTTCGACCTGCTCGCACACTTCCTCCATCTTCGCCTCGACGCGCGGATCCCGAACCTGTCCGGGAATCCCAAGCGACTGTGAGAGGTCATACGGACCGAGGAACAACACGTCGATTCCCTCCACTTCCGCGATATCTCGGATGTTCTCGACGCCGTCTTCGCCCTCGATGTGAACGATAACGGTCGCCTCTTCGTTCTGTGTGTCGGTGTAATCGTCGCCGCCGAGATACTCGCCCGCGCGGACGTATTTCGAGAGCCCGCGCTCGCCGATCGGATCGAACCGGCTGGCGGCCGCCGCGGCTTCCGCGTCTTCGCGGTTTTCGATCTGTGGAATCTGGACGCCGCTCGCGCCGATGTCGAGCGCGCGCTGAATCTCCGGGGGGCTGTTTTCCCGTACTCGAACGATCGGGCTGGCGCCGCCCCGTTCGGCGGCGGCGGACAGTCCGAGCGAGGTTTCGGCCGTCAGTGGACCGTGCTCTTGATCGATGATCACGAAGTCCATCCCGGAGAGGCCGACGATCTCACCGATCATCGGCGAATCCATAATCTGGAACGTCCCGACTACAGTCTCGCCGTCGTGCAATCGCTGTCGAAGGGTTTTCGATTCCATCGTTGCAGTATCCGAACACGGACTGATAAAAGTTGTGTCACCAGGTCGCTTCCCGCCGGAACACTGTCGCTCGCCCGATCGTCACTCGGGCTTGTTGACCGTTACGAACCCATCGAAGTTGAGAATGACCTGCTGTGCTCGGTCCCCGAAGATGGCCTTCCCGGTCGGGGATTTGCGTTCGCCTGAAATAAAGATCTGTTCGCAGCCTTCTTCGTCGGCGAACTCGACGATCGCTTCCGGCATCTTGTCGATGATGCCGACTGATCGATACGAGACGTTCCTGTCACCGACCGCTTCGGCGGCGAACTCCTCGGCCAGTTGTTCCGCTTGCGATTTTGCGTCTTTGATCGAATCGATCTGTCGCGAGGTACTCGCGGCTCGCTGGAGCCTGTTCTGATATTCGTCCTCGTCGATAAAGCGTCCGAAGATGAGTTCGGCATCGAGCGGTTCTGCGATCTCTGCGGCGTATGCTCCCAGTTCTTTCGTCGCGGTCGAGTCGTCCGTGACCACCAGACATTTCTCCATACGCATAGCCCAGTGCGCAGGTAAATTACTTTTGCGCTAAACGAACCGGATCTCTACTCCAGAGCGTCCGGATTGACCGGATTCTCCGGCTCCTCGCCCTGAAGAATACCGACAAGATCGGTGAACAGCGTCTCCCGAAGCTCGATGATCGACGCTTCGGAGTACCAGGCGGCGTGTGGCGTCAGAACCACGTCTTCCCGGTCGACGATCGGTTCGTCGTCCGCTGGTGGCTCTTCGGGCAACACGTCGAGACCGGCTTTGGCGATCTCTCCGGCTTCGAGCGCCTCGTTCAGCGCATCGACGTCGATGAGCGGTCCGCGAGCCGTGTTGACGACGACCGCGGACTCTTTCATTTTCTCGAACTCGTCGGTACTGAGCATGTGGTGCGTCTCGTCGGTCAGCGGCGCGTGGACTGAGATGTAGTCCGACCGTTCGAGCAACCCGTCGAGATCGACTTTCTCGACGCCGTACTCGTCCATCTCTTCGGCGTCGACGTACGGGTCCTGTGCGAGGACATCGAATCCAAAGCCGGCCGCTTTCTCGCTCATCCGTCGCGGGATCTTCCCGAATCCGACGAGCCCGAGCGTGCTCTCCGAGAGGCGAGGGATCGGCGCACCGACGTGCCAGTCCCAGCCGCCCGCTTTGATGTCTCTGTCGTAGGTGACGGTGGATCGAGCACACGATAGCAACAGCGCGAACGCGTGCGTGGAAACCTCGTCGATCGAGTACGCCGGGACGTTGACCACAACGACGTCGTTTTCGGTCGCGGCCGGGATGTCGACGGAGTCGACACCGATCCCGAATCGACCGATCGCTTTGAGACCCTCGGCGCCCTCGATCACCGATCGGGACACCTGCGCGTACGTGACGGCGACGATATCCGCGCCGGTTTCTTCGATCGCCGCGGCGACCTCTTCGGCCGTATCGGCCGGGCGTTCGACGACTTCGGCGCCCGCCCCCTCTGCGATCTCTTTTTCGATTTCGAGATCGTTGAACATGTAGTCCGTGACCAGGATCGTCTGTGTCATTGTCGTTCGATAGGTTCGATCGACCGTTTAAAAAGAGTTCCGTCGTCGGTTCCACGGCGACGGTGTGTGTCGCGGTTGTTCGTCGGTGTGTGTCGCAGTTATTCGTAGACGTGAACGCTTCCGGTGTTGTTCGCCTCGATGTAGTCCCAGTCGTACTCGACGCCGAGTCCCGGACCCTCAGGGACATCGACGAAGCCGTCGTCATCGATCGCATCGAGGTGATCGGAGTAGTCGCCCTTATATACCGGCGGAAGCGGGTTGTCGCAGTCGGGGTGGACGAGCGCCAACTCGTAGTAGTTGCTGTTGC
>CAYQWI010000052.1:2990-9278 GCA_964421165.1 uncultured Natronomonas sp. | reverse complement strand
AGATCGGGGAGCGTCAAATCGGGACGATCCCGACCTGTCGTCGACCTCGTCGTCGGAGTTCGCGGGAAACAGCACACAGTCACCGCGAGTATCGAGGATCGGAGCCACATGGAGTACCCGCTGCTTTTGGGACGCGACATCCTCGAACACTACCACGTCGACGTTCGGCGACAGGCCGACCAGACCGAACCTCCGGCGCTCGACGACACGACGCTCGAAGAGTAATCGCCCGATCGGCCCGACCGTTTTTATCCGCGCCCCTCGAGACGAACCGTATGCAGACAGTCATCCTCGCCGCCGGCGAGGGAACCCGGATGCGACCGTTGACCGAGACGGTGCCGAAGCCGATGCTCCCGGTCGCGGACCGGCCGTTGTGTGCACACACCGCGGACGCCGCCGTCGCTGCCGGCGCGTCGGAACTCGTGTTCGTCGTCGGCTACGAATCCGACGCCGTCCGAGAATTCTTCGGCGACGAGTATCGCGGCGTACCGGTTTCGTTCGCGATACAGGAACGACAGCGCGGCACCGCCGACGCGGTTCGCGCGGCTCGCGAGTATCTCGATGGGCCGTTCGCAGTGTTGAACGGTGACAATATCTACGATACGGCGGGAATCGAGAGGCTGTTCGCCGCCGCCCCCGCCATCGCCGCGATACGGGTCGACAATCCCCGGAACTACGGTGTCCTTTCGACGGAAGAAGACGGCGAACGCGTGACGAACGTCGTCGAAAAACCCGACGATCCGTCCTCTTCGCTCGCGAACGCCGGAGCGTACACCTTCCCCGAGCAAGCCACCGAGTGGCTCGACGTGGACGAAAGCGAGCGCGGCGAATACGAGATTACGGACGTGGTTGCGCGGGCGATATCGGAGGCGTCTGTCACGGCCGTGACGCTCTCGAAATGGCTCGACGTCGGTCGTCCCTGGGAGCTTTTGGCCGCAAACGAATGGAAGATCGGCGAGTTGGATCGGCGGGTCGACGGCGACGTGAGCGACGACGCCGAACTGCGCGGGAACGTCGTCGTCGAATCCGGCGCGACGGTCGAATCCGGCGTCGTCATCGAAGGGCCGGCGATCGTCCGCTCCGGCGCGGAAATCGGGCCGAACGCGTACGTCCGTGGAGCCACGCTCGTCGGCGAGAACTGTCACGTCGGCCACGGCGTCGAGATCAAAAACACCGTTCTCATGACGGGAGCGAACGTTCCGCACCTCTCGTACGTCGGCGACAGCCTGCTCGCCCCAGACGTAAACCTCGGCGCGGGGACGCAGATCGCAAACCTCAGACACGACGACGAGGACGTAAAACAGACCGTCAAGGACCGTCGGGTCTCGACCGGTCGCAGAAAGTACGGGATCGTCGCCGGTCCCGGCGCGAAGACGGGCGTCAACACGAGTCTCGCGCCGGGCGTCGTGCTGTCATCGAACGCTCGCACGAAGCCGGGGGAGTCCGTTACGCGCGATCGGTGACGGGCGCGACAGAATCGGCGAGACCTTTCACAGACGGAGCCCCAGCGACCTCCGGCAAACATAATCGTTCATATGCGTCCCCGCGAACGGTGAGACAAGATGGTCGATCCGACATCGGACCTAGAGGAGGACGTGACAGAAGAGACCGCACCGCGCTGTGGATCGTGCGGTGAACCGATCGTAAACGAACCCGACCATAGCGTCGTCACGCGGGTCCAAGACGGCGCCGTCGAAACGACGCACTTCTGCGATCGGGAGTGTCGAGCCGAGTGGGATCGATAACACGGAAAATTATGCCGCCACACGTCGAAACGACGGATCCCGAGGGGATCGACTACGGCTGGGTGATGCAGACGACGTTCGTGTTGACGATCGTTCTCGGCGCGCCGACCGTCGCCGCCCTCTCGCTGTTCGTTGAGTTAGCGACGTGGAGCCAGCGCGCGAATTTCGCGATTCGCGTCGGCGCAGTCGTCTGGCTCTGCATCGGTGTTCCGGTTTTTCTGTACGCGTGGCGGCGGAGCAAGGAGCCGACGTAATCGGAGACCGATCCGGTCACAGGATCTTCTTCCCGAGCCCGCTTGCTATGAGTTCGATCGCGAGTTCCGCCGTTCGGTTGTGCGAATCCAGAATCGGGTTCACCTCGGCGACCTCCATCGCTTCACAGGCGTTCGTTTCCGCGACCAGTTCCATCGCCGCGTGTGCTTCCCGATACGAGATCCCACCGTGAACAGGGGTACCGACACCGGGGGCTTCATCGGGGTCGAGAACGTCCATGTCGAAGCTGACATGGAGCCCATCGACACCGTCGTGGGCCGCTTCGATCGCGTCTTCGACGACGGGGACGATGCCCCGGCGGTCGATATCGCTCATCGTGTACGCGGCCACATCGCTTTCGGCGATCGCGGCCCGCTCTACATCGTCGAGGTCTCGAAGTCCGACCATCGCGATGTTCGTTTCGTCTATATCCGCGTTCGCCCAGCCCATCTCCCCGAACACGCCCCGACCGAGCACGGCGGCGAGAGCCATGCCGTGAATATTGCCGCTCGGTGACGTGGTTGGCGTGTTGAAATCCCCGTGAGCGTCGAGCCAGAGGACACCGATATCGCGTTCGCGGATCGCGCCGTTGATCGTGCCGATGGCGATGGAGTGATCCCCGCCTAACACGAGCGGAAACGCCCCGTCGTCGAGGGCGTCGGCAACTGCGCGTTCGACCCGACGACAGACCCATCGGGTCTCGCGGAGGTATTTCGCCGTGCCGTCCTGAGGCGGTTCGGCGTTCGGATCTCGACCCTCCGGACGTGGTACCGGGAGATCACCAGTATCGTCGTGAGAGATCCCGATCGACCGGATCGAATCGGACAGTCCGGCGTATCGGAGCGCCGACGGACCCATATCGACGCCGCGGCGATCGGCACCGAGATCCATCGGAACGCCGATGGCTCGTAACTCCATATCCTTTCTCTCGACGGCAAGAAACAAAAACAGCCGTGTACTACCGTCGCCTTTAAGGCTCGAACTATCAAAGTACGAGCCATGTCATCGATCGAACTTACGCCCAGCCAAAAGACGATTCTGCAGGAGCTCATCAATCTCTATCGGGAATCTGAAAGCGCGGTCAAAGGCGAAGAGATCGCCGAAGAAGTCGACCGAAACCCCGGGACGATTCGGAATCAAATGCAGAGCCTCAAAGCGCTACAGCTCGTCGAAGGAGTACCGGGGCCGAAAGGCGGATATAAACCGACAGCGACGGCGTACGACGCGTTGAAAATTCAGGAGATGGAGCAAGCCGCCGACGTTCCGTTCCACCACGATGGCGAACGCATAACGAGCGCGAACGTCCAAGAGATCGACCTGACGAGCGTTCATCATCCGGAGCTTTGCCGTGCGGAGATCAAGCTTCAAGGATCGATATCGAACTTCAAAGAGGGAGACGCGATCACTGTCGGCCCGACGCCGTTGTCGAAACTTCTCATCGAAGGGAACCTCGAAGCCAAAGACGATACGAACAACAGTTTGATACTCACCATCGATAGGATGGTCGCTCCCGCCGGCGACGAAGACCCAAGACATTAGAGAACACTCCTCACCGTATATCGGTTTCAACAGCTTTGTATCGGAGGGGACGCAATACTTAATCCATGACGGATGATGTCGTCGTGGTCGGATCGGGGTATGCCGGCACCGGCGCGATTAAACGACTCGAATCGGAGCTCGACAACGAAGCAGACCTCACGTGGATTTCTGATGTCGACCATCACCTCGTGCTGCACGAATCCCACCGTTGCATCCGAAATCCGGATCTCAAAGAGAAGATCACGTTCGACATCTCCGAGATCAAATCGCCGTCGACGCGATTCATCCAGAGCCGCGTCGAATCGATCGATACGGACGATCGGACGCTCACACTCGGCGATGAGTCGACCGTCGAATACGACTACTTGCTCATCGGATTCGGCTCGAGAACTGCGTTCTTCGGCATCGACGGGCTCAAAGAGCACTCGCTCACCCTCAAGAATCTCTCGGACGCGTTGGAGATTCACGAGACGATCACGGAGGCCGCCCGGGAAGCCGCCCGAAACGAACCCGCACAGGTCGTCGTCGGCGGAGCCGGACTTTCGGGGATTCAATCGGCCGGCGAAATCGCCGAGTTCCGAGACAAAAACCGTGCCCCGATCGAGATCCATCTCGTCGAGGGGCTCGATAACGTCTTCCCGAACAACGATCCGGTCGTGCAGGCGAAACTTCGAAAACTACTCGAGGAAAAAGAGATCCAGATCCACACCGGCGAGTTCATCGGGGAAGTCGACGACGAGACGGTCTACATCGGCGAAGAGAAGGAACTCGACTACGACGTGCTGCTCTGGACGGGCGGCATCACAGGACAGGAAGCCGCCGAGACGGTAAACGTCGAGAAAGACGAACGGAGCAACCGAATCGAAGCGGCTTCGAACTTCCAGACCTCCGACGATCGCATCTTTGCTATCGGTGACGCCGCACTCATCGATCAACCCGGACAGGAACAGCCCGCGCCGCCAACGGCGCAGGCTGCCTGGCAAGCCGCCGAAGTCGCCGGCGAAAATATCGCCCGGTCGATCCGCGGCCAACCCCTCGAAGAGTGGATGTACGACGACAAAGGAACGCTCATTTCGGTCGGCGGCAAGGCGGTCGCCCACAACGTGAAAGGTCTCCCGATCGACACGTTCGGCGGTCCCGCGGCGAAAGCGTTGAAAAAGACCGTCGCCGCGCGATGGATCAACAAAGTCACCGGATTCAGCGACGCGGCGAAAGCGTTCCCGGATATGTGAACTTCCCCGGCCGGTCAGACGTCTCGAGAAAGCGACAGTCCCGCGTGCCACCGATCGACGCCCGCATCGTCCTTTATCCGATCCATCTTCGTCAGCAGTGCCGCCGCCAGCGACGCCGTTTCGGCCGCCCGCGCTTGCCCCGCGGTTCGGAACTCCCCCGTTACTCGATTAGCGTACACAGTGCAGACGGCCCCCGCGCGGAGCCCGTACATCCCCGCGAGCGTCAGGATGGCGCTCGCCTCCATTTCGAAGTTGAGAACGCCAGCCTCGCGGAGCTCCTCGATCCGTTCGTTCGCTCCCGACGCTCGGAATCCGTCGAGCCCCGGTCTGGATTGGCCGGCGTAAAACGAATCCGTCGAGCAGGTAACGCCGAGGTGGTACTCGTAACCGAGCCGTTCGGCAGCGGTCACGAGCGCGGTGACGACCTCCTCGTGAGCTACCGCAGGATAGTCCTCGCGGATGTATTCTTCGCTCGTCCCCTCCTGTCTGACCGCCCCGGTCGTGATAACGAGATCACCGACCGAAACGTCGGGTTGAATCGCACCACAGGAGCCGACCCGAAGGAGTGTTTCCACGCCGGTTCGAGCGAGTTCCTCGACGGCGATGGCGGCCGACGGTGAGCCGATCCCCGTCGACGTGACGGCGAGCGGTTCGTCCGCGTACTCACCGGCGAGCGTTCTGTACTCCCGGTGATCAGCCAGTTCGCGGACGGATTCCCATTGATCGGCGATAATATCGACACGGTCTGGATCGCCTGGGAGCAACACAGGACCTTCGATATCACCCCGTCGAAGCTCTATATGATACTGCTCGTCGTCGCTCGGATCCTCGCTGTCGGTCATCGGAGATGCGCCCCCGTAATCGTGTTCGGAAGCAGTTCATCGAGCGTGTAGCGGTTCGGAGTCTCGTCACCTTCACAGATGCTCCGAAAGTCACCGCCACAGAACTCCGCAAGCGACTGCCGGCACATCCCACACGGCGTCACACCGTCCCGTCGATCCGAGCTGACAGCGATTCGCTCGAACTCGCGGTGACCGGCCTCGACGGCCTTCGACAGCGCCAGTTCCTCGGCGTGGACGCTGTTAGAGTAATTCGCGTTCTCGACGTTACAGCCCGTAAAGAGCGTTTCGTCGGCCGTCTCTATCACCGCCCCGACGTAGTACTCCGAATACGGCGCGTACGAGCGGGCAACCGCCTCGCGGGCGAGTTCGAGGAGTTCGATATCCTCCATACGGATCGATCGGCCGTCTCCCGCAAATAGCTACCCCAACCGACCTATGCCGCGTCAGCGATCGCACCCTCGACGACGGCTCGGACCGATTCGGTCAGCGAACCGATGTCGTCACTTTCGGCGTAAATCCGGAGATACGGCTCCGTCCCGCTCGGCCGAACGAGCGTCCACGACGCGTCGGGAAGCATCAATCGGACGCCGTACTCCGTCTCGACCTCTGCGTCGGGGAACGCATCGGGCAGCCTGTCGGCTACGAGCGACATCGCAGCGTCCTTGCTTCCGTCGGAAC
>CAYQWI010000052.1:0-2980 GCA_964421165.1 uncultured Natronomonas sp. | reverse complement strand
CGCGACACTCACTTTCCGGTACGGGCGCTCTCGAACGGGCTCTCGAAGCGCCGAGAGGCTCTCGGACGCGACGAGACCAGTCATAATAGCGGCACTGGCGACGGCGTCGATCCACGGCCCGAACGCCGGATGCAGATGTTTCCACGGCTCGGCCGCAAACGTGACGACGGTGTCATCGCTACCGGAGTCATAAGCCGCTTCGACCCCTTCGTGTAGCGCTCCGAGACGGACGCGTTCTACCCGGCCGCCCGCTGTCTCGACTCGCTCGTCGATCCGACCGGACGCGTTCGGCGTCGTCACGACGACCGGATCGGAGGCATCACTGCGTTCGGTGTAGTGCGATGCGACGATCGCCAGAACTGTGTCCTCGTGGACCACGTCTCCGGAGCTGTCGACGACGACGATCCTGTCGCCATCACCGTCGTGAGCGATCCCGAGATCGAACGCGCCGTCGGCGACGAACGCGCTGAGATCTTCGATCGTTTCCGGCGTCGGCTTCGACTCTCGACCGGGGAAGTGGCCGTCGACGTTGGCATTAAGAGTCACCACGTTCGCGCCGAGTTCGCGAAGCACGCCGGGCGTTGCGAGGCTCGAAACGCCGTTTCCGCAGTCGACGGCGACGGTGACGCCGTCACAGCTTCCGGAGACAGTTCGAGCGTACTCGACGACAGCGGATCGATACTCGTCGAGTACGTCGAGACGCGCACAGCCGCCCCATCGGTTCCAGCTGACCGGTGGAGCCCCCGATTCGACGAGGGATTCGATTCGCTCCTCGGCGTCGCTATCGTATTCGGAGCCGTCGGCGAAGAATTTCAACCCGTTATCGGTCGGTGGATTGTGGCTCGCCGTGATCATGATGCCCCGACGACCTTGGGAAGCGTACGCGAGCGCGGGTGTCGGCACCTGTCCGACCCGAACCACGTCGGCACCGCCGCTTTCCAGTCCGGCTTCGACGGCGGCGGCGAGGGCGGTCCCTGTCTCGCGTCCGTCGCGCCCCACGACGAACTCCGTTCCATCGGATGCGGCCGCACGTCCCGCGGCTACCGCAAGCGATGGCGTGACCTCCGACCGTACGTCACCGCGGATCCCGGCGGTTCCGAAAAGCTCCATACCGTGTTCTCGACAGCGGCGCACTTGAAACGCTCTGTAACGAACAGACAGCACTCCCCTATCGACAGCCCTCGCGCTGTGCTCCCGCCTCGTCGGGCTGTCGGCCGTGTGTCAGCTCATAGCGCCGCTGGTCGCCCGATCATATATAAACCGCCGGGCGGTGGGTTAGGCGATGTCCCGGCTGGTGTCGATCTCGATTTTCGAGGCGAGATCGAGTTTGATCACGTCGGAAAGCGCCCGCCCGCCGCGGAATTTGGGAACGGCGAGCCGGTTTTCGACGCGGTCGCCTTTTATTGTCGTCTCCAGTTTGAACACGACATCGGCCATGTGCTCGGTCGTATCGCGGAGTTCCGGTACGTCGCGGCCGTCGAGACAGTGGAGAACGGCGAGACTCCCCGTATTATAGATGTGATTCTGTAACTCGTTGAGGAAGTTCCTGTACCGGGTCGGCTCGTGGCGTTCCAGCACGTCGACCGGATCCAAAATGAGGTTCGACGACTCCGGGAGCGCCGCGATGAGACGGGACGCGCTATCGAGGGGGGCACCGCCGGTCACGTCCCGAACGGTCGGATTCCCCGTCTTCGAGGGCGTCGCCTCGATACTGTTTGCGACGGCGTCGCTCGTCCGATCCAGCGTAATGTAGAGCGTTCCGCGCGCGGCCGTGAGCTCGTGCAGAAACAGCTCGGCCTGACTGGCCGGAGGAGCGGAGAGTGCGACGATGCTTCCGGGCGGAATGCCTCCCTGCAGTTGCCGATCGAGGGCGGCTATTCCGGTCCGGAGACGGTCGCTCATCGTATCTGTTCTTCTGCGTCACTCACACTAAACTTTCGGGCGTTTCGATCACTGAACGGTCGGGAAGAGTTATTACACAGCGGTTTATCGGCGATGGCATACAATCGCGACATCCATTGGCATACGATCGGCCGGTCGGGAGATTCAAGACCGTTCGCGCCGGCGTTCCGGTAATGCGCCACGACCACCTCATCAGTGCGAAACAGCTATCGCGTGGCGACATCGAGGCAGTGCTCGACCGCGCCGCCGAGATCGCCGCCGACCCGAGCGCGGTCGCCGACTCCCGCTCCGATACGCTGTTGGGACTGCTCTTTTTCGAGCCGAGTACCCGCACCAAGATGTCGTTTACAACCGCGATGAAGCGACTCGGGGGCGAGACAGTCGACATGGGAAGCGTCGACTCCTCTTCGGTGAAGAAAGGCGAAAGCCTCGCGGACACCGTTCGAGTCATCGAAGGCTACGCGGACGCGATCGTACTGAGACACCCCTCGGAGGGGTCTGCAAAACTTGCGAGCGAATTCGTCGACGTTCCGGTCGTCAACGCCGGCGATGGAGCCGGACAGCACCCGACGCAGACGCTCCTCGACATGTACACGATTCGGGAGAACGCCGGCCTCGATGATCTGACGATCGGGATCATGGGCGATCTGAAGTACGGTCGGACGGTGCACTCGCTGGCGCACGCGTTGACGAACTTCGACGCGAGCCAACATTTCATCAGTCCCGAAAGCCTTCGTCTCCCGCGGGGGATCCGCTATGACCTCCACGAGGCGGGCGCACAGGTGCGCGAGCACACTGATCTCGCGGATGTACTCGAAACGCTCGACGTACTGTACGTGACCCGTATCCAGCGCGAACGCTTCCCGGACGAAAACGAGTACCGACAGGTCGCCGGGGAGTATCGAATCGACGCCGACCTCCTCGAGGACGCGAAGGACGAACTGACCGTGATGCATCCCCTCCCCCGCGTCGACGAGATTGCGCCGGATGTCGACGCGACCGATCACGCGAAGTATTTCGAACAGGCGCACAACGGCGTCCCGGTTCGAATGGCGCTTTTGGACCAAATGCTATGACC
>CAYQWI010000051.1:0-9379 GCA_964421165.1 uncultured Natronomonas sp. | reverse complement strand
ATCTCGAGAACTAGATCGTTCGTGTTGCCACGCTGAAATCGCCGACGGAGTGTAAATCGTCACCGAGACCAGTTCCATCGCAGTCGCCGTTCGGGCAGGTATAATGCCAGCCGTCCCGCGTCGCTCGTCGCTCCGAGAACTGCTCGCCACACTGCCCGCAGATGAGCGTCTCCGACGAACAGGTGTCCCGATGGAGTTCGTATTGAAGTTCGTTCGTAAACGTTCGTTTACAACTTCTGCACGTATAGGTCATAGCTGAACATCCACGTTCAGTTCCCTTATAGATATCCGATCGTTCGTCGATGTGCCAGGCGTCCCGAAAGCGGTCCTGACCTGATTCACCGGATGAACGTCGGTAGTCGGATCTTACGGGTGCTGTCTCCGGAAACGGCTCTTTGCAAATGCGTCTCCCCCGACGACGGACGCTTCCGAAACGCGATCCTGAGCCTCGGGATGCAAGCGCGTGTTTCACGATGTGTGCCAACAAGAATCAATAGTGGGGCCACCCGAACGTTTTATCGGCCGTCTCGCGGAACCACGCCTATGGACACGGCCGAACGGACCGAACTTGTAACGCGCTTTACCGAGGAGGTCATCTCCGAATCCGAGATCGAGGCGCTGTTCGACGAAGGGACGCCGACCGCCTACATCGGCTACGCCCCGACCGGCGAGATGCATATCGGACATTTCACGACGATGCGAAAGCTCGCTGATTTTATCGACGCCGGCATCGACGTGACGGTGCTCATCGCGGATCTTCACGCCCACCTCGACGACGCGAAAAGCCCGTTCGAACTGCTAGACGCCAGATCGGTCTACTACGAGACGGCGATCGAGGCGATGATAGCCGCGTCAGGGGCAGATCCCGACGGGATCTCGTTCGTCCGGGGGACGGAGTTCCAACTCGAAGAGCCGTACACGCTGGATCTGTACCGAATGCTGGCGGAAACGACCCTTTCGCGAGCGCAGCGGGCGGGCAGCGAAGTCGTTCGTCAATCGGACAATCCGAAACTCGGTGGGCTCGTCTACACGCTCATGCAGGCGCTCGACGTCGCCGCACTCGACGCCGACATCGCCTACGGCGGAATCGACCAGCGCGGGATATACATGCTCGCACGCGAACAACTCCCGGAACACGGCTATAATAAACCGACCTGCGTGTTCGCACCGCTTCTGTCGGGACTCTCCGGCGGGAAGATGTCGGCCTCTCAAGAGGAATCGAAGATCAACCTGACGGACGACGACGACGCGATCGAAGAGAAAATCAACGGGGCGTACTGTCCCGCCGGTGAGACGGATGGAAACGGCGTGTTGGAGTATCTCCGATTTCTTATCTTCCCGGTGCTCGACGAGCGGGGACAGGCGTTCGTCGTCGAACGGCCCGACGAGTACGGTGGAGACCTCGAATACGACGATTACGACGAGTTAGAGTCCGATTTCGTGTCCGGCGAGCTCCATCCGGCAGATCTCAAACCGGCCGTCGCAGCGGCGATCTCGGCTGTGATCGACCCCGTTCGATCCCGCCTTTCCGAGGAGTCGGCGTTACTCGAGGCGGCCTATCCGGAACGACACGGCTGATCGGTTCGTCTCAACGGATATCGAGCCAGCTGTCGGCCCACGCTTCGATCTCGTCGAAGACCGGACAGAGCGATTGTCCCTTCTCGGTCAACGAGTAGTACGTCGCGACGGGAGCGTCCTCTTCGAGTCTGCGCTCGACGAGCTCTGTCTCCTGTAGATCGTCGAGCACGCGAGAGAGCGTACGAGAGTTCGCGTCGGTCGATCGTTTCAGTTCGTTGAACCGCTTTTCGCCGTCCTGTAGGTCGTGAAGGACGAGCAATCGCCACTTCGACCCGATCTGTTCCATCGACTCGACGACCGGACAGGCGGATTCGACCTGGCGGTGGGCGTTCGACATACACCGTAGTATGCCGGCATCGGATAAATATTCATCCCGCTTCGAGACGTGCCGCTCGGAAGGTCCCGCCGGGATCATTCATCGCTCGTTTCGCTACGAGCGTTTATAACCGAAAGCGCGGATAGCCTGCCGTACGCCCGATGCGTATATACGTATTCGTCTTCGCCGTGTTTCTCACGTTCGGTGGACTCTCCGGAGGGTCGCTCGCCGCTGAAGAGCCGATGGCCGACGCCGGACTCGACCAGACAGTCGCGAACGGGACGGCCGTTCAACTGGATGGGAGCGGATCGATCCATCCGGACGGACAAATCGACTCGTACGGATGGACGGTCGTTGACGACGATGGTGAAACGTACGCTCCCGAGTGTCGACGCTGTGAACGAACACAGTTCGTCCCGCCGCGCCCGGGACAATACGAGATAACCCTCCGCGTTACCGGCGAGAGCGGTCCGACGGCGCTGGATACGCTCTATCTCAATGTTACCGACGCGGGGCCGGAGGCCCACATAGACGGTCCCGATAGAGGGACCACGGACGAATCGGTTATCTTTCGGGTCGATGCTGAGAGTCCCGATGTGACGCTCGATCGGATCAGCTGGGCCGTCAACGATCGAACTATCGACCAACGTTCCGTAGACGGCTCGGGCGACCAAAGCGAGATTCGACTCACGTTTCCCGACGCGGACACGTACCGGATACAGGCAGCCGTGTTCGATTCGAACGGCCGCAGCACGTACGTAGCACAGTACGTACGGATCGATCGTTCAGCTGTATTCGATCCTCCAGATGGGTCCGTCCCCCCAGACGGATCCGGATCACAGATCCTTCCGGAGCGAACGTCCGACGTGCGGATAACGTTCAGCACGGACGGGTTTTATCGAACGCCGAACGCCGGGGCGAGGTCGGCGGATTCGTCCTATATCGGAACCGAGACCGACGCCGTCGATATCGATGGCGGGGAAAACGCCCCATGGAGTCGATCGCCGATCGACGGGTTGTGGGAGGCGGCGAGCGCGGCAGACGGAGCACTCTCCGGGCAGGATCGCGAAACGCTCGAATGTGAGATCTCCGGCATCGTCGATAGCTGTCGGCGGGCCGCCATGCAGGCCGAGCGGGACGGACGGACGGAAGCCGTTCGCTCACCGGATCAATCCGGCGCGTTCGACAGATACGGGCTCGAAGGAGTCGAACGGATCGATGGTCCCGATCCGACGGAACTCGCTGGGGATACAGAAGCGACGGTCGTGTTCGTAGTCCAGCGAGGAACCGAGGGGACGCTCGACGTTGTTTCGGAGACAAAAGAAGAGACGGTAAACAGCGCAGCCGACGGGGTATCGGATCTCACGGAGATCGCGGATAGCGCCACTTCGACGTTACTTCCGGATTCGACGGACGAAGCGTCCGAGGATTCGGTTGACGGGATCAAAAAGCTCGATGAAACGAGTAGCATTTTCAACCGAGACTCCGCAACAAGCGGTGAGACCGAAGCGGCGAGGGCGTCGTCAACCGAGGATTCGAACAGTTTCACCGGAAGCGCGAGTTCGACGATCGTCGGGGAAAAGAACAGCGCGGGAGATTCAACGAGTGAAAGCCGCTCGGGGAGTCGTGGTAGTGGTTCGGGCGGGAGTTCAAGCCCGAGTAGCACGCGTAGCTCCGGGAGTAGCGAAAGCTCCGATACGTCGATCTCGAGCGCCGCGTCGTCGACCCTCAAACGTAGCTCGTCGAGCGGGGGAGATGGGAGCATGAAAGAGGGGAGGACGGGGCTGTGAGAGCCACCGATCGATTCGCCGAGGAGACGCCAATCAGTAGGCGCGAACTTGTCGGAACGATCGGCCTCGGGGCGAGCGGAGTTCTTTCGGGGTGTGCTCGTAAAGACGGCCAATCGAGAGCCGAGTCAGAACCCGATGGAACGACACCGGAGACCGCTGAGGATTCCGCGACCGAAGACGGATTCATCGGGGAAACGATGTCGGAACTCCGGACCAGCTACGAGCGGCTCGATCGCGTCCCCATAGCGGAGGACGGATCGTTCGTGTTCGAGACCGACAGGTTCATCGACGAATTCGAAGACGGATCGGGAATCGCGATATCGGAAACGCCATCGGAGAGGTTTCGTGACCGATCGGAATCGGAACTCTCCGAGCGCAAAGCGAAGGGGTTGGCCGCCGCTGCCGATCTGTCCGTTTGGCTGTTCAATCAGCGTCTGCATCTGTTCGATACGATCGTCTCCGGGGAACGGTTCCTACAGAGCGACGAGGGCGAGTACGAGCCGGCGATCGAACACCTCCGGAACGGACTGCAAGCACTTCGTGCTCTGCCGAAAAACCGGGAACGAGTCCGGGTGTCGCTATCGCACGTTCGTGAGACGGGAGTTGCGATCGATGGGTACGATCTCGAGACCGTCCCACCTGCAAACGAGCTCACCGGTAAGGTCGCCTCATGGGCGAGGCCGGCGTATGAAGGGCTATTCCACACGCTTCGGGGGTTTAGCTTGATCGAGTCGATTGAGCCGTCCGGAGATTCGAGCGAGTTGTTCCCGTACCGAAAGCGCGACTACGAGCGTCTCGCGGCCGAGTTTCGAACCGCGGAAGCGTCCTTTACCCACGCCCACGGACAGGGTCGACGGTTACGCTATCTGTCGGAGACGGTCGACTCTCACCGATGTGCCGCCTTGACACTGCGGGAAGGGTTCGAAGACGCCGTCCGCGGGAAGCGAAAGCTGAATACGGGGACAGTAAGCGAAGCCGAACGGATCGCAACCGAAGTCGAAGAGCGGTTCGTCCGCGGGACGGTACGGTGTTCCGAGCTCTAGTCGGTGGACGGCGCGGTCGGAGTTTGGATGTATTTGTCGTTGAACACCCACTCGCCGTTCTCGTCTCGAACCATGTATTCACCGTAGTACGGAACCCGTTCTGCGACCGTCTCGCGGAACTTCTCCCGAATTTCGCCTTTCGACATCTCACCCATGCTCTTGAGATCGTCGTTTCGGTTCAGACAGCCCTTGAGATATCCTTCGTGAGTCACACGCACTCGATGGCAGTTCGCACAGAAATCCGGGTTGCCGACCGGATCGACGATCTCGACCATCCCGCCGGGAAGGTCGGGATCCGATTCGCCGACGAAATACCGGCGGCGGCCGTGCATTTCGCGCCGCTCGACTCGGTCGGCTCTGTCGTCGAGCCATCCGTGTACCCGTTCGATATCGATCGCCCATTCGGGGCGGCCGGCGAGTTCGGGCATGTACTCGATGAGTTGGAGCTGTAACCCGTCGTTTTCTGCGACGTGATCGACCATCTCTGGGACGTAACCGGCGGTATGTTCGAAGACGACCATGTTGAGCTTGACCGGCGTGAGCCCCGCGTCGAGGGCGGCGTCGATCCCGGAGAGGACGTCCTCGTACGCCGTACTCTTCGTGACTTCACGGAACGCTTCGGGTGAGAGAGCGTCCTGGGAGACGTTGACCCGTTTTAGTCCGGCCTCTTTGAGCGCCTCGGCGCGTTCCGGGAGGAACGTCCCGTTCGTCGTTAGCGAGGTTTCGATCGTCTCGGGCGTCCGGCGGACGATCTCTTCGAGGTCGTCCCGAAGCATCGGCTCCCCGCCGGTAAACTTCGCCTTCCGAACGCCGAACTCGGCTGCGACTTCCAGAAACCGAACGACATCGTCGGTCGACATCTCGTCGTCGGCCGGTTCCATCGGCCCACGGGTGTCGCCGAGACCCTCGTTGTGACAGTAGACACAATCAAAATTACACCGGTCGGTAAGCGAGATTCGAACGCCGGATATCTCCCGACCGAACCCGTCCTCAAGCATACGTATGGATTCGGGTAAAGATGCTTAAATTCGATGTCTGTCTCCGGTCGATCGAAACCGTTTATAGTTACACAAACGTGGCTGTCGGTGACGTTCCACCGACAGGTCACAACGCTTATCGACGATTGTCGGCTTACGTAACGCATGGACGAACACGAGATTCTCGATCGGCTGTCGGCCGTCGAGGATCCAGATCTCGGCGACGACATCGTTTCACTCGGGCTCGTAAACGACGTGACGATAGCGGACGGAAAAATCGCCATCGATCTGGCGCTCGGTGCGCCGTACTCGCCGTCCGAAACCGCACTCGCGGGCGAGGTTCGAGAGGCGCTCGACGATCTCGACGTCGAAATCGATCTCTCGGCGAGCATCGATACGGGGCTTTCGGCCGACGAGGAACTGCTACCGGGAGTCGAGAACATCATCGCGGTCGCCTCCGGGAAAGGCGGCGTCGGAAAGTCGACCGTTGCAGTGAATCTCGCGGCCGGACTCTCGAAGATGGGCGCACGCGTCGGGCTGTTCGACGCCGACGTGTACGGGCCGAACGTTCCCCGGATGGTCGAGGCCGAGGAACGACCGAAAGCGACCCGCGAGGAGACGCTCATTCCGCCAGAAAAATACGGAATGAAACTGATGAGTATGGATTTCCTCGTCGGTGAGGACGACCCGGTCATCTGGCGGGGACCGATGGTTCACAAAGTGTTGACGCAGCTGTGGGAAGACGTCGAGTGGGGTGCCCTCGATTACATGGTCGTCGATTTGCCGCCCGGAACCGGCGATACGCAGCTAACGCTGTTGCAGTCGGTTCCCGTCTCGGGAGCGGTCATCGTGACGACACCCCAGCAGGTCGCACTCGACGACGCCCGGAAGGGGCTCCGAATGTTCGGCGAACACGAGACGCCCGTGTTGGGGATCGTCGAGAACATGTCCGGCTTCGTCTGTCCCGACTGCGGCGGCGAACATGATATCTTCGGCAGCGGCGGGGGAAAGTCGTTCGCCGAGGAAGTCGAGATGCCGTTTTTGGGAACGCTCCCGCTCGATCCGGCGATTCGAGAAGGAGGCGACGCCGGCCGTCCGATCGTATTTGAGGACGGCGACGAGACAGCCGAGGCGTTCTATGAGTTCGCAGAGACGACCGCGGATATGCAAGGGATCGTCCGCCGTCGAACGGTCTCGGATCGAGGGCGATGAGCGACGACCGCGAGGGGTTCGAACCGGATATCGATCGGACGGAGACGCTGCGAACGATCGCCGAAGACGTTCGAGGCGAGACAGCCGAAAGCGAGCAGATCGCGGCGATACTGTATCGCGTGTCCGATCTCTACGATCCGGACGAGGAACGAACGCCCGAAAGCATCTATCGAAACGTCCGCAACATCCTCGAGATCAAAGCTCGCGGCGGGCTTCCGGATCGAGATAGCTAGGATCGTTTCGAGATACCTACGATCGTTCCATCCGTCCACGCGATCGGATCGCACGGTTGAGCCCCTTTCGTGCAGTTTAAGTACCGGGGTCGGGTATCGACGGTTGCAATAGATGCAGGGGCTCGGGCCCCGAGTCCGGGAGGGCGAAGATACACACGCGAGTCGTGGTAGCCAAGCATGGCCCAAGGCGCAGGGTTGCTAACTCTGTGGCGCAAGCCTCCGGGGTTCAAATCCCCGCCACGACGCTAATCCAACCACACATGAGCACGGAAGAACCAAACGCGGACGAGGAAGACGAAGACATTCAGTACTTCGTCCGCATCGGACGAACCGACCTCGACGGGACGAAAAGCGTCGAGCGTGCGTTGGCCGAAATGAACGGTATCGGTCGACGCGCCGCTCGAATCATCGCTGATCGCGCCGGCGTCGACCGACGCTCGGTGCTCGGCAAACACGACGAAGAGACGATCGACGAGATCGTCGAACTCGTCGAAGGATACGCCGATGAAGTGCCGGAGTGGCTCACGAACCACCAGCGAGATTTCTTCACTGGCGAGACGACACACGAGATCGGCAACGATCTCGAGATGACGCGCCGTGGAGATATCAACCGAATGCAGATGATCGATTCCTACAAGGGCGTCCGCCACCAGCGCGGACAGAAAGTTCGTGGACAGCGGACGAAGTCTACGGGCCGAACCGAAGGGACGATCGGCGTCAACGTCGAAGCGATCAAAGAGGAAGCGGAGAGTGAGGACGAATAATGGCGCTCGGACGAAACACCAAGTTCTACGAGACGCCGAACCACCCGTTCCAGGGCGAGCGGATCGCCCAGGAAGGCGACCTCGTGGGCCGGTACGGTCTCGCGACGAAAGAGGAGCTGTGGCGCGCGCAGTCCGAGCTTCGTGATTACCGTCGCGAGGCGCGACGACTCATCGGTGAGGCACAGGGAGACGCCGAGGCCGCAGCGGAGGCCGCGACGGATTTCCTCGCGCGACTCAAACGAATTGGCGTTCTGGACGCCGAACAGAGCCTCGACGACATCCTGTCGCTGGACGTGACGGACATCCTCGAGCGCCGCCTTCAGACGGTCGCGTACCGCAAGGGGCTCGGCAACACGCCGAAGCAGGCGCGACAGTTCATCGTGCACGGTCACGTCACGGTCGATGGCGCACGTGTTTCTGCGCCGTCGTACAAGGTCGACGTCGCACTCGAAGACTCGATCGAATTCGACGAAACGAGTCCACTCGCGGACGAACTTCACCCGGAACGAGCGGAGGGTCAATAAATGGCAGACGACACCACCTGGGGCATCGCCCACGTGCATGCCTCGTTCAACAACACGATCATCACGGTAACGGATCTGACCGGCGCGGAGACGATCACGAAGTCTTCGGGCGGCACGGTCGTAAAACAGAACCGCGACGAAGCGTCGCCGTACGCGGCGATGCAGATGGCTGACGTCGTCGCCGAAGAGGTGAAAGCCGCGGGCATCGACGGGCTGCACATCCGCGTTCGTGGACCGGGGGGCAACCTCCAGAAGAATCCCGGACCCGGTGCGCAGGCGACGATTCGGGCGCTCGCCCGAGCGGGTCTCGAGATCGGCCGCATCGAAGACGTGACACCGATCCCGCACGACGGAACGCGGGCCCCGAAGAACGCCGGGTTCTAAGATGACGGACGACTTCGAGGTAACGTTCATCGACCGCGACGACCGGAGCGCGCGGTTTCTCGTCCGTGGCGTCACACCCGCGTTCGCGAACGGAATCCGTCGGGCGATGATCGCCGACGTTCCGACGCTCTCGATCGACACCGTTCGTGTCATCGAGAACTCGTCAGTGATGTTCGACGAGCAGATCGCGCTTCGGCTCGGGCTCATTCCGCTGACGACGCCGGACGATTACGAACCGGACGACACCGTCACTCTCGCGATCGACGTCGAGGGGCCGGGGACGGCGTACTCCGGCGATTTCGTCTCCAGTGACAGTCTGGTCGAGCCCGCAGACAAGAACATCCCGATCATCGACCTCAAAGAGGGCCAGCGGCTCGAACTCGAGGCCGATGCCGGGCTCGGACGCGGCAAAGACCACGCCAAGTACCAGGGCGGGGTGGCGGTCGCGTACCGACATCTCCAGGAGGTCGAAGTCCTCGGCGAGAAAGGCGAGTTCGAGGACGACGAACCGGAGATACTCCGCGGCGTCATCCTCGATGACGGCGAGTTGATTCCGAC
>CAYQWI010000050.1:0-9602 GCA_964421165.1 uncultured Natronomonas sp. | reverse complement strand
GTGTTTTCAGTGGGAGACGTACGCCGGTTGGTTCCTCATGATATAAAAACCGTCGGTGGCGGGGTGAAAGTGAAGCGTCTCGGCCGACGACCATTTTACCGTGGCACTCGTACGTGCCCGCGTGAGCAATCGCCGCCGCCTCAAACGGCTCCTCCGGACGAAGCTCAACTCGGTCGGTAAACAGTACGAGGAGGCGAAACGGGCCTACACCGACGCCAAAACGGCGACTATCGCTGATCTCCCGACCGACGGAGACGGTCGTGCACGGATAGTCTGTCGGCGATACGCCGAAAAGCGCGCCGTCTCACTCGACGACGAGCTGCGTCCGTCCTGTTATGACCCCGACCATCCGGACTGTCGCGGCTGCGCCGAGGACATCCGTGAGACGCGTATCGAGACGTGGTAGCCCGACGCGCGTCGGAGCCTTTTGACCTCTCCCTCGGACGTACGCAAATACTATGGCGTCGGCCCCGAATAATGACTGTATGCGATGGAGGGTGCTGTGAGCACGTCACCGCACGATCAGGTCCGCGTCCTCGACGAGGACGGTGCGGTTGTCGACGGTGCGACGGTTCCCGAACTCGACGACGATCGCTTCGTCGAGATGTACCGTGGGATGCGCCTCGCCAGACACTTCGACGAGCGTGCCGTCAGTCTCCAACGCCAAGGTCGAATGGGGACGTACCCTCCGTTGTCGGGACAGGAAGCCGCACAGGTCGGAAGCGCGATGGCGCTCGGCGAGGACGATTGGATCGTTCCGAGCTATCGCGAGCACGCGGCCGCCTACGTGCGCGGCGTCGGATTACACAAGACGCTTCAGTACTGGATGGGCGACGAACGGGGGAACCATCTCCCCGGAATGAACGTCTTTCCCGTCGCGGTCCCGATCGCGACGCAGGTGCTGCACGCGACGGGCGCTGCGTGGGCGTCGAAGTTACGGAACGGCGACGAGGCGTTTCTCTGTTATTTCGGCGACGGCGCGACGAGCGAGGGGGACTTCCACGAGGGGCTCAACTTCGCCGGCGTCTTCGACGTGCCGGCGGTGTTTTTCTGTAACAACAATCAGTGGGCGATTTCGGTTCCCCGCGAACGCCAGACGGCGTCCGCCACGCTGGCACAGAAAGCACACGCGTACGGCTTCGAAGGCGTCCTCGTCGACGGCATGGATCCGCTGGCGGTGTATCAGGTCACGCGAGAGGCCGTCTCGAAGGCGAAAGATCCCACGCCGGTCGGCGAGGACTCGCCGGGACGGGCCATGCGGCCGACGCTGATCGAGGCGGTCCAGTACCGGTTCGGTGCACACACGACCGCCGACGATCCGTCGGTGTATCGTGACGACGACGAGGTCGAACGCTGGAAACAGAAGGATCCGATCCCGCGTTTGGAGACGTTCCTCAGGGATCGAGGCATCCTCGACGACGAGCGGGTCGACGCCCTCCAGGGGGAAATCGAAGCCGAGGTCGCGGCGGCGATCGAGGCCGCCGAAGGAACCGAACGTCCGCTCCCCGACGAGATGTTCGATAACGTCTATGCGGAGCGGACCGAACGGCTCGACGAACAGGCGACACGTCTCGAACGGTTGCGCGAACGATACGGCGACGACGAGCTACTACAATGAGTACGACGAATCAATCAACCCAGAATCTGACGCTGGTACAGGCGGTCCGCGACGGACTGAAAAGTGAAATGGAACGGGACGACGAGGTGATCGTCCTCGGCCAGGATGTCGGCGAGAACGGCGGCGTGTTCCGGGCGACGGAGGGTCTCATGGACGAGTTCGGCGGTGACCGCGTCATCGACACGCCGTTGGCCGAATCCGGTATCGTTGGAACGTCGATCGGGATGGCGGCCTACGGTCTTCGGCCGGTTCCGGAGATACAGTTCTCGGGCTTTATGTACCCGGCGTTCGATCAGATCATCTCCCACGCCGCCCGACTCCGATCCCGGTCGCGGGGTCGGTTCACCTGTCCGATGGTCATCCGCGCACCCTTCGGTGGCGGGATCCGGGCCCCGGAACATCACGCCGAATCGAAGGAGGCGATCTACGCGCACGAAGCGGGCCTGAAAGTGGTCATCCCCTCGACCCCGTACGACACGAAAGGATTGCTCGCCGCGTCCATCCGCGACCCAGACCCGGTCATCTTCCTCGAACCGAAACTCATCTACCGGGCCTTCCGCGAGGACGTCCCCGAGGAATCGTACACTGTCGAGTTGGGCGAGGCGGCCGTCCGCCGGGAGGGCTCGGACGTGTCCGTGTTCACCTGGGGGGCGATGACCCGACCGACGATCGAGGCGGCCGAATCGGTCGCCGAAGACGGAATCGACGCGGAAGTGATCGATATGCGAACGCTGTCGCCGATGGACACGGACGCCGTCATCGAGTCGTTCAAAAAGACCGGCCGGGCCGTCGTCGTTCACGAAGCGCCGAGAACCGGCGGCCTTGCGGGTGAGATCACGGCGACGATCCAGGAGGAGGCGCTGTACTATCAGGAAGCGCCGATCACCCGCGTCACCGGTTTCGACGTCCCCTACCCGCTGTATGCGCTAGAGGACTACTACTTGCCGGAGAACACACGAATCGAGGACGCGATCAGAGAGACGGTGGAGGCGTGAGATGGTCCGAGAGTTCAAACTCCCCGATGTGGGCGAAGGGCTGACCGAGGCCGAGATCGTCACCTGGCTCGTCGAGGAGGGCGAGACGGTGTCGGAAGATCAACCGGTCGCGGAGGTCGAAACCGACAAGGCGGTCGTCGAGGTCCCCGCACCGGTGAACGGAACGGTCAAAGAGATCCTCGCCGAGGAGGGCGAGATGGTGCCGGTCGGAACGGTCATCATCACGTTCTCGGTCGAAGGGGAGCCAGACGAAGTCGAAGCCGAGCCAACAGAATCGGCTGCCGACGAACCGGTCGAGACGGCTGAGGTCGACGACGAGACGGACGACGCTGCTGGTGGGCGCGTGTTCGCCGCCCCGGCGACGCGGCGGATCGCCCGCGAACTGGACGTGGACATCTCGACAGTTTCGGGTAGCGGTCCCGGTGGTCGGGTGACTGAATCCGACGTTCGAGCTGCGGCCGAGTCAGCCGAGACGGACGACCAGGTGGTCTCCGCGACTCGACAGGTTGACGATTCCGCCACTGCGGACGCGACCCCGGGAGATACTCCGGCCGAATCCGCCGACCGCGACCGAACGCTCGCCGCTCCCGCAACGCGAAAGCTCGCTGACGAGAAGGGCGTTGATCTCAACGCAGTACCGACCGACAAGACGAGAGACGGCGAGGCGTTCGTTACGTCGGCCGAGGTCGACGCCTACGCCGACGCCCAAACGCGCGCGCAGGCGGCCGACGCCGAGGCCGTCTCCGATGCCCAAGACGAGCGCATCCCGTACCGCGGCGTCAGGCGGGCGATCGGCGAACAGATGGAGCGTTCGAAATACACCGCCCCACACGCCACCCACCACGACGAAATCGACGTGACCGAACTCGTCGAGGCCCGAAGCCGCCTCAAAGAACGTGCCGAGGAGCGCGGGAGCAAACTCTCGTACATGCCGTTCGTCATCAAGGCAGTCATCGCCGGTCTCCGAGAGTACCCGATGATCAACGCCCAACTCGACGAGGAAAACGAGGAGATCGTTCTCCGCGGCGAGTACAACATCGGGGTCGCGGTGGCGACCGACGCCGGGTTGATGGTCCCCGTCGTCGATAACGCGGATCGGAAGGGCCTTCTCGGAATTGCCGACGAGATGAACGAACTGGTCGAAGCCGCCCGCGACCGCTCGATCGACGTCGAGGATATGCAAGGCGGGACCTTCTCGATCACGAACTTCGGCGCCATCGGCGGCGAGTACGCGACGCCGATCATCAACTATCCCGAGGCGGCGATCCTCGGACTGGGCGCGATCAAGGAGAAACCGCGGGTGATGGACGGAGAGATCGTCCCCCGGAAGGTGATGACGATCTCGCTGTCGATCGACCACCGCGTTATCGACGGTTCGGAGGCGGCAGGATTCACCAACGTCATCAAGGAGTACCTGGAGTCGCCGGAACTCTTGTTGCTCGAATAGCCGGAAACGAGGCTCCGGGCTTCGCGCTTCGATCGCATGGACCAATGGGACGATTTTTTAAGGGTCGGGCAGAAGATGGGTGTATATGTTCAAGGCTATCGTGAGTGCGGACACGCTCGGGGCCGCGCTCGATTCCGTGGGCGTGCTGGTCGATGAGTGCAAGATTCGCCTCGAGGAAGAGGGTCTCACGATCCGTGCGGTCGATCCGGCGAACGTCGGGATGGTCGATCTCGAGCTGTCGGCGAACGCCTTCGAGTCCTACGAGACCGACGGCGGCGTCATCGGCGTCAACCTCGACCGCCTCGAGGATATCGTCGGGATGGCCGATTCGGGCCAACTCGTCCACCTCGAACTCGACGAGGAGACGCGAAAACTCCACATCTCGCTCGACGGCCTCGAGTACACGCTCGCGCTCATCGATCCCGACTCGATCAGACAGGAGCCCGACCTCCCGGACCTCGATCTCTCCTCGGAGGTCGTCATCGAGGGCAAAGACATCTCCCGGGCCGTCACGGCCGCCGACATGGTGTCGGATCACATCGCGCTGGGTGTCGATCCCGACGCCGAGGAGTTTTACGTCGACGCCGAGGGCGACACCGACGACGTGCACCTCGAACTGGGTCGCGACGACCTGATCGACCTCACGCCCGGCGAGGCGCGATCGCTCTTTTCGCTCGATTATCTCAAGGATATGAACAAAGCGATCCCGAAAGACGCCGAAGTCACGATGGAACTCGGCGAGGAGTTCCCGATCAAGCTTCACTTCGGCTTCGCGGAGGGCGACGGCCACGTGACGTTCATGCTCGCACCGCGCATTCAGAGCGACTGAGCGGGCGTCCCGGTGTCTTCTTCTCGTCTCGATCACTCGTCGTCGGGATGTCCGACTTCGAGATCGAAATCATCACGCGCGTAGGCGACGCAGGTCAGCACCCAGCCGTCGGCGATCTGCTCGTCCGAGAGGTACTCGTTGCCGTCGTGTTCGACGACGTCGCCGGCGTCGCCGTCGTACTTCGCGGTACAGACTCCGCATCGCCCCACCTCACAGCGATACGGAATGTCGACTCCGGCGTCGAGAGCGGGATACATCAGGGCTTCGTCCTCCCTGACGTCGACTTCGACTCGGTCGTCCGAATCGACGAATCCGAGGGTGTACGTCGTCACCTCGTCTGCGGGCTCCGCCGGCTCGTCCTCCGCACAGCCCGCGAGGACGATCGCGCCCGAACCGGCGACCGACTGCAGGAAGCGACGACGGTCGAGTTCCGGCATACTTGCAGGAACCGTGACGCTCGCGGTCGAGCCGAGTCCCGGTCGCGAACAGCTGGTCTCTGGAGTGTCGCTCATACCGGTTGAACGATTCCGTTTCACCCTAATAAATATGAATCAACTTCTCAGGTGTCGGGGAAACGCTCCTCCGACCGTGTGACCGTTTCGACGCGCTCGATCGCTTCCTCGGGTGTTCCGACCACCTCGAATCCGTCGAGGGCGATTTCGTGTGTGTCCAGTCCTGCCACCGCCACCCCGAAATCGAGCGCGTGACCGATCTCCGAGAGCGTCCCCGCCCCGCCGTCGATCGCGATAACCGCGTCGCCGTTTCGAACGACGAGGACGTTTCGGGCGTTGCCAAGCCCGGTTGCGATCGGCGTGCTCACCCACTCGTTTGCCGATGTTCGATCTTCCCCCGGAAGGATTCCGATCGTTTCGGCTCCGGCCTCGCGACCGCCTTTGCAGACGGCCTCCATCACGCCGCTCAGCCCGCCACAGACGATAGTGTGACCGCGTTCACCCAGTAGCCGGCCCACCTCACGGGCGCGCTCGTAGGTCCCTTCGTCGATGCGCGATCCACCGATGACGGCGATTCGCATACTGATAGGGATTATCGTAGACATTCATAAGCTTCCTGTGAAGAACTAAGAGACAGTGCCGAGGGGGGAGGATTCGAAACCGCCGGTTGGCTACGATAATCCCTATGAGAAGTCGGGTGTAAAACCAAAAACTGCGCGTCTCAGACCGCGTCCTGGATCAATTCGAGGGCGTCCTCGCGGTCGTCCCACGATAAGAACACCGCGATCGAGGTCGCGCTCGTGATCACGTCGAGAATATTGATGTGCTCCGCCGCGAGCGGCTCGATGATCTTCTGAAAGATGTCGGATTGGTTCGGCAGTTCCCCGCCGGTGATACGGATGACGGCGATGTCGGAATCGACGGTGACGCTCGAAAGCGCTTCGAGATCGATAACCGCCTGATGGAGGACGTTTTCGGCGCGTTCGGCGACCGATTCGTCGACGTAAAACGAGATCGAATCCATCCCGCTCGCGACGGCGTCGACGTTGATGTCTGCGTCCGCGAGGACCGCCGAGAGATCCGAGAGGATCCCGGGCTCGTTCCGGATCGCCCGGCCGGCCGCCGTTAAACACGCCAGCGGCTCTTCACGCATATCGATGAGGTTCTTGAACTGCCCTTCGATCGTGGTACCGCCTTCGAGCAGATCGCCGTGTTGATAATGGGCGACCCGAACGGTCATGTCCCCGGTTTTGTACGACAGCGCCGATGGAGCGACGACTTCTGCCCCCCGGAACGAGAGGTTTCGGAGTTCGTCGACGGTGATCTCGCCGACGTTTCGAGCCCCTTCGACGACGCGCGGATCCCCGGTCATTACACCTTCGACATCGGTGATGATGACGACCTCGTCGGCGTTCATGTAGTTCCCGAGCATGACGGCGGTCGTATCGGACCCGCCGCGTCCGAGCGTCGTCACGTTCCCGGCGTGATCTTGTGCGAGAAATCCGGTGATAACGGGAACGTACCCCTTCGAAGCCATGTCCGCGGCGAGCTGTTTCGCTCGTCGCTTGGTCTCCTCGACGTCGACCTCGCCGTGTTCGTCGGTGATAACCGGCCAGCCGTCCGCGCCCGGTTCGAGGAATTTCGCGTCGATGCCGCGAGCGCCGAGGGCGGCTTTCAACATTCGCACCGAGGTTCGCTCGCCCATCGAGACGATCTCTGCTTCGTCGGATTCGTCGGCTTCGAAGGTTATCGCATCGAGCAAGAAATCGGTCGTCGATCCCATCGCGCTCGCAACGACGGAGACCTCGTGTCCGTCGTTGACCGCGGCTGCGATCGAATCGGCG
Source organism: uncultured Natronomonas sp. (assembly GCA_964421165.1). GTDB lineage: Archaea > Halobacteriota > Halobacteria > Halobacteriales > Haloarculaceae > Natronomonas. The sequence continues at coordinate 2,417 of CAYQWI010000050.1, read as the reverse complement.
GCACGGTTGACCCGATCGCCGTTGCCGAGACTCGTACCGCCGAACTTGGCGACTACGCGCATGCTCTCACCTGCTGTCCGGTGTGGTAGCTCATACCCCCGGTTACCGGTGGTGGGAAATAACAGTGTCCATCTCTTCGTACCGTTTTCTCCGATGGCCGCCAAAAGTTAATGCCATCGAATGCGCTATTTACTCGCATGAACGTACGGGACGCCGTCGAGGCCGACGCCGACCGGCTGGCGGCGCTGACCGACTCACCGACTGACGTGATGCGAAACCTCGTTCACGATCGGACGGTTCGCGTGGCCGAGAACGACGACGTCGTCGGCTTCGTCAGCTACGACGCGGGTAATTCGACGGTCCACGTGACGCAACTGGAAGGCGATTCGGACGTGTGCGAACGGCTGCTCGAAGAGCCGATACGGTTCGCGTCCCAGGAGGGGATGGCTGTCGAGCTGTTGGCGATGGAATCCGACGATTCGATCCGGACGGCCGCCGAGCGGACGGCGTTCGAACGCTACGGACCCGGCCCCCGCTTCGACGGCGAACGGACGATTCGGTATCGACTGGAACCGGCCTCTCGATCATAACCGACGATCGATGACCGCCTTCGCTTCCGTCGCCGCTTGCTTCCAGCCGTACCCTTCCTCGTAGACGTGCCTTTTCGTCTCGACGAGCTCTTCAGGCGTGGCCTCCTCGAAGCCGCCGCGCTCCCACGTCCCCGAGCTCTGAAGCCACTCGATCGTGTTCTCGCGGGTCTCTTCCCACGAGAGGCCGACCATCTCGTAGAACGCCACCATCGCGAAGACCGAGTGATCGTGCGCTCCGGAGACGCTGCCTTTCTCGTAAATCGTCTGCAACGGCTCGAACGTCGGCCGCGAGACGCGGTCTTTGTATTCTCCCGGCGGCAAGAGCCTGAGCGTCCCGTCCTCCTCGACGACGCGCTGGTCGCTTTTGAGCCGTTCGAGCGTGGCTGTATGGAGGCCGCTCCACCGCTCCGGAACCGCCTCGCGGAGCCCGTCCTCGTCGTACTCGCGGGCCGAGAGGGACCCCAGAATATCGATGTACGCCTTCTCGATGTGGCGACGGTCGGTCCCCTCGAACTCACAGCCCGGAGCGTGGAGGTTGCTGGTCGTCCGACAGCCGGGGCATCGGTACCTGAGACGCACGGTTGTTCCCGAAATAGTCGTCGGCGCTCAAAGGCGTATCGCTCCTCCCGCTCGTCGTATCGAAGACTCCCTTCGGTCGTCCTCGCTGTCGGTGCGTTTATCGGGCCCGGGGAGATACCGGTTGGTATGGAGCGGCTCCACGCCAGATATCCGTTTTTACACGCGTCGAGAGCCGCCGTCGAAACCGCCGAAATCGACATCTCCACGCTCGTCGAAGACGACGGTCCGGTGGTCGAACGCGGGACAGAACGGGTTCGCCGCGCGCTTCTCGACGGCGCGACGAGTCCAGAAAATCCGCGGATGTGGAGTGTCAGAGCCGAACTGTTGTCGTACCCGGTCGCACGGGTGCTCGTCTCGCTACTCGACATTCCGGGAGCGATCGAAAAGTACGCCGCCGCCGAGGCGACAACTGCACGGGAGCGATTCATCGAAGATTTCGAAGCCGATCTCGAGTTGAAAAGTACAGACGAAGCACGGCTCACTCTGGAGCAGTTACTCGACGATTTCGAGCTATCCGGCGGCGTCGAGCCGCTCGGTGACGGCCGATTCGATATCGACGTGACGGCGTATCTCCAACTCACAGCTCAGTTGGATGCCGCCGAGTGGCGACTTCCCCGCCGCCCGCTCGACGATGGAACAGTGTCTATCACCCGCCCGGAGCTGTACACGCTCCTTCGGGAAGCGGTCGGTCGACGCGTCGCGGAAGGACTTCCGCTGTCGGTTCCCCCAGCGGTCGCGGAGCCACTCTCGGAGGAACTCTCCGCGATTCGGCGTGATATCGCCGACCTCGATCCGCCAACCTCGTTCGATTCGGTCGTTCCGGGACTGGTCCCGCCGTGTATGCGTGCGCTGTTGGCGCAATCTCAGCGCGGGGACGAGTTGGCCGATCACTCCAGGTTCTCTCTGGTCTCGTTTCTTCTCGCGACCGGGCTCGACGCGGAGGAGATCGTAAGGCTGTGTGCGTTTCCCGAAGAAACGATCGAGGAGGTTCGATCGCAGGTAGAGCGGCTATCCGACGAAGACGGGACGGTCGCCGCGCCTCCATCGTGTGCCGTGATGGACGAGTACGGCGACTGCGTCGACAAAGACGAGACGTGCGAGACGATCAGACATCCGCTATCGTACTACGAGACGAGGCTTCGGGAGGCGTCGGACGACCGTCTCACCGACTGGCGAGACTCTCAGGCGACATGACGCGACCAAAGAGGTGCCCACAAACCGGAGTACCCGCACGGGGAATCTTGCCTC
>CAYQWI010000049.1:0-9615 GCA_964421165.1 uncultured Natronomonas sp. | reverse complement strand
GGCGAGTACGTCCCGCCGGGCGGAAGCGGCGCGCCGACCCGCGGCGGCGTCGACCTGCTGCCGACCGGGCGGAACTTCTACACGCTCGATCCCCGGAAGATACCAGCGCGGTCGGCGTGGGAAGTCGGGCGGGAGGTCGCCGAAGGAACGCTCGAGCGACACCACGACGCCGAGGGCGAGTATCCCGAAGAGATCGGCGTCGTCGCGTGGGGGACGCCGACCGTCCGAACCCGCGGCGAAACGATCGCACAGGTGCTCGCGCTCATGGGCGTCGAGCCGGTCTGGACCGACGCCGGGCGGATCGACGACGTCGAACCGATTCCTCTCGACGAGTTGGATCGCCCCCGCGTCGACGCGACGACGCGCGTCTCCGGACTCTTCCGGGACGCGTTCCCGCAGGCGGCGGGCGTCATCCACGACGCCGTCGAGGCCGTCGTCGAGCTCGACGAGCCGCACGAGATGAACTACGTCAAAAAGCACGTCGAAGAAGAGGCCGAAGAGCTCGAAGCCGGGGGACTCGATCCCGACGAGGCGCGCGAGGCCGCCCTCCCCCGCGTGTTCACCACCCGTCCCGGCGGCTACGGCGCGGGCACGAACAAGGCCGTCGACGAGGGGAACTGGGAGGACCGATCGGATCTCGCCGAGGTGTACGTCCAGTGGGGCGGCTACGCCCTCGGATCGCGGGGGCGCGTCAGCGAGGACCACGACGCCTTCCGGCGTCGGCTCGGAAGCGTCGAGGCGACCGTCAAGATCGAGGACACGATGGAACAGGACGAGTTCGATTCCTCCGACTGGTACGCCTTCCACGGCGGCTTTATCACCGCCGTCGCGGAGGTGGCCGGCGAGGAACCGGCCTCCTACGTCGGCGACTCCTCGGACCCCGACAACGTCTCCGTGTACACGAACGAGGAGAAGGTCCGCAAGGCGATGCGCGCCCGCGTGTTGAACCCCGCGTGGCTCGATTCGATGGAGGAACACGGCTACAAGGGCGCCGGCGATCTCTCGACGACGGTGGACGTGACGTTAGGGTGGGACGCCACGACGGGCGTCGTCAGCGACACGCTGTGGGAAGACGTGGCCGAACGGTACGCCTTCGACGAGGACAGACAGGAGTGGATGCGCGAGGTGAATCCGTGGGCGCTCGAATCGATCACCGACACGCTGTTGGAGGCGATCGAGCGGGGTCTCTGGGACGCCGACGACGACACCGAAGAGCGGCTGACCGATCTCAACCTCCAGGTCGACGGCGATCTCGAAGAACAGACGACCAACCCGAGCGTAGCCGGGGAGGTGACGAACGATGACTGAAAGAGACGACGGCGACTTCGAAGCCTACGCCGATCTCGGGGCGACGACCGCCGACGCGATGGAGATCGCCGAGACCAGCATGGACCGCGTTCACGAGCTGGTTCCACAGGAGACGCTCGCCGACCGGATCCGGGCGAAATCGGTCCACGCGACCGGCGATTCGGAGTTTCAGTACCTGATGCGCTTTACCGGCGACGACGAGACCGAGCCGGTTCGGGCGGGGGCGCAAGCCGTGCTGGCGGACGCGCCGATCGTCACCGACATCACGATGGTCAAAGCCGGTATCACCGGACGAGGGCACGACTGCCCGGTGCGGAAAGCGATCGGTAACGGCGCGGAGCTGGCTGCCGAAACCGGGATGACGCGGACCGCGGCATCAGTGCTCGAACTCGACAAAGACGGCGTTTACGACGGCGCGATCGCGACGATCGGAAACGCGCCGACCGCGGCGTTAGCGCTCGCCGACTGCATCGAGCAGGGCACCCGACCGGCCGTCGTCGTCGCCACGCCGGTCGGTTTCGTGAAGGCCGCAGAGAGCCGCGAGCGGATCCGAACCGTCTGTGCCGAACACGGCGTCCCGGCGATCACGAACGTCGGCCGCCGCGGCGGCAGCGGACTCGCGGCCGGACTGACGAACGAGTTGGTCCACGTCGCGAGCGACGCGAGAGCGGGCGACGTGGAGCTGGATCGATGACCGGCGTCGAGTTCCCCGACGACCCCGGCGCGTTCGCGGCGCGCGGGCCCGAGGCGGTCGACGAAAATCCCGTCTACGCCGTCGGGATCGGCCCCGGGAATCCCGAGTATCTCACCCGCCGCGGGGCGCGGGCGATCCGGGAGGCCGACGTGGTCGTCGGCTTCGAGACCGTCGTCGAGTTCGTCGCCGACGAGATAACCGGCGACGCGTTGACCTGCGGCTACCGGGACGAACCCGAAATCCTCGCCGAGTTCGCGGCGCGGGTCGCCGAGGGGGCGAGCGGGACGGCCGTCCTGATGGGCGATCCGAACCACTCGGGCTATCAGTTCGTCGGAAAGGTCGAATCGGCGGTCGAGGCGCCCGTGCGCGTGATTCCGGGGATCTCATCGCTGCAGATCGCCGCTTCGCGCGCACGAACGCCGATGGAGGAAACGACGTTCGTCACCCTCCACAAGAGCGGCCCGATCGAGGCGGATCTCGAACGGCTGGAGCGCGATGTCGGTGACAGACACCTGCTCGTCCTGCCGCGACCCTTCGATTGGATGGCCGAACGGATCGCCCACCGCTTGCTCGAATCGGGCGCGCCCGACTGTGAGGCGCTCGTCTGCGAGCGGCTGACGCACGACGACGAAGCGATCACCGAGCGTTCGCTGTCGGAGCTTTCGGAGGATATCGATTCGAGAGACGAAACGGCGTTTTCGGATCTGTCGGTGCTCGTCGTCCGGCGGCCGGGGCGAATGTAAAGCGCGGTTTCGTGCGTCTATCGCGGATGCGTCGCACAGCTCACGGCAGCTCCGCGATGCAGTTCAGCGCGAAGGCCGTCCGTAACAGTTCGCCGGCGTCGCCCGGGTCGAAGACGAGGTCGTCGGTCGAACAGACGTGTTCGAGGACGTCGGGAGACGCGTGCTCCGGGGCCGCGGCGATGCCGGCGTTTTCCGCCCGAGCCCACTCCATCACCCGGAGGTCGCTTTTGCTGTCGCCCATCACTAACGCGTGCGGATCGTCGATTCCGAGCACGTCGAGGGCCGCTTTGACCCCGGCGACCTTGTTGAGTTCGCGGCTGGTCACCTCCGCCGCGTCGGCCTCGTAGTAGGCGACGTCGATTCGGTCGAACAGCGCCGCCATCGAGTCCGGGATCGCGCCGGACTCGTCAGCCGGAAGCCTGTCTGTCGCCTCCAGAACGGCCCGAATCTCCGGGTCCGACGCGGCGTAATACCGACGGGCCCATGTCCCCGCGTCGGTTTCGATGTCGACGACGCGGGCGACGACGTTCCCGAGCAGGTCCAGCAGATAACACAACCCCTCGTCGATAACCGATCGAGCGGAGTCGCTCCCGGTCTCGAAGTTCGGTTTGAGCGTCACGTTGAACTCGTTGCCCTGGAGGTGACATCCCTCTCGGATCACCGTCGGAGCCTCCGAGAAGATCCGAGACTGTAGTTCCCGGAACGCCGACCGCACCTCGGTCGCGAGGTCCTCATAGAGGAGCTGTTTCGTCGCCGCGCCGTGTCCGGGCGTGAAAACGCCGGTGCCCGCCTCGTAGACGACACTGACCGCCCCGGAGTGGACCAACTCGTTCCCGAGCCCCTGGATGAGAAATCCCTTCACGTTCTCGAGGGTCTGACCGGTGCAGATGACGATGGGAATGTCGGCCTCGTGAAACCGGGTCAAGAGGTACAGCACCTCACGAGGGATCTCGTTGTCAGTTCGGCCGGCCGACCGGAGCGTCTCGTCGACATCGAGCACGAGCACGTTCACGCCGCGGCCGTACTTCGAGTGCAGATCCAGCGCCGTGAACGTCTGTTCTCGGGTCGCGAGGCTCGCGATCGTCGCGAACTGTGAGTCGGCCTCCGGGTAGGCTGCGGCGACGGCGCCCTTCATCGCGTCGAGTTCGTCGTTCGCCCGCTGCCAGTGTTCGAGCGCGACCGGAGAGTCAACGGGTGGAAACAGGTCGACGAACTCTTGATACTGGCGCAAACGGGTCGTGTCGAACTCCTCGTAGAGTCGATAGAGCTGATTGTATCGTTCCATAGTCGATTACCTCACCGCCGGAAAGGTGAGAAGGATTCACGCTCTATTCCGGTTGTGAATGTATAAATACTTGCGTCACGCCCGGCAACGTCGTACGATGCTACAAAGTGACACTATGCGTTCGCTCGCGGAATCGACTACCGATAGCGGGTGGTATCGATGAAGAACGTGGACGATCTCATCGAGAGCGCGCGCGATCTCTCGGAGCGGGGGTTCTCGAAAGGGGAGATCGCGGACGAACTGAACGTCTCCCGGGAGACTGCCCAATGGCTCGTCGATCGGGGCGGCGAGACCAAGAACGCCCGGCCGGTCGAGGCGCGCGAACCGACCGACATTCACGTCGACTGGAGCGCTCTCGGCCGCGATTCGACGCGGCTCACGTACGTCGGGAAGGCGATGGCCGACCTCCTTTCGAAGCGGGGCGAGAACGTCGATCTCACGGTCGGCATCGAGAACGCCGGCGTCCCGCTCGCGACGGTCGTGGCGCAGGAACTCGCGGCCGACGTCGCGGCGTATACCCCCCGAAAACACCAGTGGGAAGAGGGTGATATCGAGGAGTTCGAAGGGACGTTCTCGCAGAACTTCGCGGATATCAGGAACCGCGAGTGCTACGTCGTCGACGATACGATCACCAGCGGAACGACGATGACCGAGACGATCGCCGCGGTCCGCGACCGAGGCGGCGATCCCGTCGCGGGCGTCGTTCTCGTGGACAAACAGGGTATCGACACGATCGAGGGCGTCCCGATCTACTCGCTCCTGCAGGCGATCCGACTCGGCGACGACTGACCCGGCACCCACGGACCTTGTCAGGGGCAAAGCGCGATTCGGCCGGCTCGCGCCCGACTCCGTTCGGGGCGGACGAAAACCGTCAAGTCGATCGATCCCCAACCTCGCTCGAAGACACGATGGCGACCAGACGAACGGTACTGCTCGGAATCGCGGGTGGACTCGCCGCGACCGCCGGTTGTTTGGACACCGGCGCTCCGGTCGGGAACGGCGGCTCACACGACGAACCCGAATCCGGGTCGAGCGACGAACCCGAATCGACCTCTGCCGAGCGGGGCTATTTTCTGACGGTCGCGCCCGTCGAAGCGAACGACGGATTGGAGGCGGTCCTTTCGACCGACGACGAGGAGGTCGCCGAGGCGGCGTTCCTCGCCGAGGCGATCGACGAGATGATAGAGACGTTCGAGGTGACGCGAACGCCGATATCGGCGGCGGAAGCCGAGGAGTTCGAGGCGATCACGGCGGACGTCGACCCGCATTTCGGCGGCAATCCGCCGGGGTATTACATCGAACACGGGGGCCGGAGGGTGTCGGTAACGCTGGGCGGCGGCTAGGACTCCCGATAGAGATATCTCGCCACCCGTGACGGAGGTTTCAAGTTCAGTTGTACGAATGCAACTGTAATGACTCGACTCGTCCTCTGTGCCGGGACGACCCGAACGGCCGAGATCGACGGGATCAGCGCCGCCGGGGCCGATCCCGACCTGATGGTCCACACGCCGAGCGCCGACAGCGAGATCCTGACCTACGGCCGTCCGGTCCGAGCGCCGGTCGTCCCCGTCTCGCCGACCGGCTGTCCGACGCCGGCCGCCATCACGCGCGCAGTCGTCGAACGGCTCGGGATCGACACGACGGTCGTCGACTCGGGACTGACCGAACCGACCGGCGCACCGACGGTCACCGTCGGGGCTCGACCCGGAGACGACATCAGGGTTCGCGATCCCGTCCCCTCCGCGCCCGGCGCGTTCGCCGCCGCCCGCCAGTTCGGCCGGAAGCTCCCCGACGACGAGCTGTTTCTCGCCGAGACGGTCCCCGGCGGAACGACGACCGCCCTCGGCGTGTTGACCGCCCTCGGCGAGGGCGACGCGCTCGGCGGATCGAGCGGGGCTCCGGGAGCCGTCTCGTCGTCGCTCCCCGAGAACCCGCTGACGCTGAAACGCGAAGTCGTCGCCGAGGCGCTCGCGTCCTCGGCGCTGGAACCCGGAGACGCGTCGGGTGAGCCGACGGTCGCGCTGCGGCGGGCGGGCGATCCCGCGCTCGCGGTCGTCGCCGGGGTTGCCGCCGGGGCGCTCGAAACCGACACCGCCGTGACGCTGGCCGGCGGGACACAGCTCGTCGCGGCCGCCGCCTGCTTGCGCCACGGCGGCTACGACGGCTCGCTGTCGCTCGCGACGACGTCCTTCGTGGCTGACGATCCGTCGATCGATCTCGATCGAGCCGGCGCGGAACTGAACCTCTCCGTCACCGTCACCGATCCCGGGTTCACCGACGATCACCCCGCTATGGCCGCCTACAACGCCGGCGAGGCGAAGGAGGGCGTCGGAATGGGCGGCGCGCTCGCTTTGGCCGAGCGGGCCGAACTACCGATGAGCGAGGTTCGGAGCGCACTTTTCGACGTGTACGACAGATTGTTCGAGGGAACCGAACGCGAGGCCCCCGCATGAAAGGCGTCGTCCTCGCCGGTACCGCCTCCGGCGTCGGCAAAACGGTCGCCTCGCTCGCGGTTCTCCGCGGGCTCGAACGGGCGGGCTACGAGCCGCAACCGGCGAAGGCCGGGCCGGATTTCATCGATCCGAGCCACCACGCCGCCGTCTGCGATCGCCCCTCGCGGACGCTCGACCCGTGGCTCTCCGGCGAGTCGGGCTGTCTCCACAACTACTGGCGCGGAAGCGGCGACGTCTGCGTCGTCGAGGGGATGATGGGGCTGTACGACGGAACCCATTCGACGGCGTCCGTCGCGGAAACGCTCGGGCTCCCGGTCGTGCTCGTCGTCGACGCGAAAGCCGGGATGGAGAGCGTCGCCGCGCAGGCGCTCGGCTTTCGGGCCTACGCCGCGGAGGCGGGTCGCGATATCGACGTGGCCGGGATCATCGCCCAGCGCGCCCACGGCGGCCGCCACGCCGACGGGATTCGAAACGCGCTTCCCGACGAGATCGCATATCTGGGTCGGATCCCGCCGCTCTCGGACCTCGAGATCCCGGACCGACACCTCGGCCTCCACATGGGCGAGGAAGCGCCGATCGATCCCGAGGCGCTGACCGAAGCCGGCGAGCACGTCGAGATCGAACGGCTGGTCGAGACCGCCCGCGAACCGCCGACAATCGAGCCCGAGTCGGCGGGCGAAAAGACTGACGCGACCGTCGCCGTCGCCGACGATCCGGCGTTCTGTTTCACGTATCCGGCGACGATCGAACGGCTCCGCGAGCGGGGATCGATCGTCACGTTCTCGCCGGTCGCCGGCGACCGACTGCCCGACTGCGACGGCGTGTACCTCCCCGGCGGCTACCCCGAACTGCACGGCGAGGCGCTCGAACGGGGGGGAACGCTCGCCGAACTCGGCGAACGGGCCGCGGAAGGACTCCCGGTGTTCGGCGAGTGCGGCGGCCTGATGGCGCTCGCCGAGACGCTCACCGACGGCGACGGCGAGACCCACCGAATGGCCGGCGTCCTCCCGGCAGAAATCCGAATGTGCGATCGGTATCAGGCGCTCGATCACGTCGAATTGCGCGCACGCGGAGATGCGCTCACGGCCGACGGCGGCGAGACGCTTCGCGGACACGAGTTTCACTACTCCAGCGCCGACGTGGCCGGAGACGCGACCTTCGCGTTCGAGGTCGAACGCGGCGACGGGATCGCCGACGGGAGGGACGGACTCACCGAGTACCGGACGCTCGGCACGTATGCGCACGTCCACGCCGAATCGGGGGCGTTCGATCGGTTCGTGGACCGACTCGGCAGGTAGCCGTACCACCTCACGCCGTCGGGTCGAGTACCAGGTTCTCGAGTTCCGAGACCTGCGCGCCGTCGGCGAGTCGCTCGACGTTTCCGGCGACGATGTCCGCAAGTCGCGGCCAGTGTTCCGGCGTGTACCCGCCGGTGTGCGGCGTCAAAAGACAGTTTTCGAGCGTCCACAGCGGATGCTCTTCGGGGAGCGGTTCGGGATCGGTCACGTCGAGCGCCGCGCCGCCGATCGCGTCGTGCTGGAGCGCGTCGACGAGCGCGTCCGTCTCGATCAATCCGCCGCGGGCGACGTTGACGACGACGCACTCGGGCGACATCGTCGCGAACTCCGCTTTGCCGATCAGTCCACGCGTTTCGTCAGTGAGCGGACAACAGAGGACGACCGCGTCCGAACGGGCCACCGCGTCGTGGATCGCCTCGGTCTCGAAGCCGATCACCTCGTCGGTCGGGCCCCCCTTCTCGGGCGTGTACCGGACGCCGATCGTGTCGACGTCGAAGCCGCCGAGTCGCTGGACGACTTCCTGACCGATCGAGCCGAGGCCGACGACCGTCACGGTCGACCCTTTGAACTCGCCGGACTGGAAGTAGCGCCACTCGCGACGTCGCTTTCTGCGCCAGCCTTCGTCGAGACGGCGGGCGAAAACCAACAGGTTCGCGACGACCTGCTCTGCGATTCCGGGCGCGTGGATTCCGCCCGCGTTCGTCACCGCGACGCCGCGCTCGGCCAGCGCTTCGTTGGGGAGGTGTTCGGTGCCTGAGAACGCGCAGGCGAACAGTTCCAGCCGTTCGGCGTGTGAGAGGAGTTCCGCGTCGATACCGACGCCGGTGACGATCGGGGCGTCGGCGATGAGGTCGCGCTCCTCGCCGGGGGTTCGCGCCCGAAGCACCTCGGTTTCGGGCAGCCGGTTTCGGAGCTCGTCGGCGTACGGTTCGGTGGACAGTCCTTCCGTTCCTTCTCGCAGTACGAGGAGTGGGCCTTCGGACATGATATGGGCTGTGTATGCGTCCGACGAGCGGCCGTGAAATGAATGTTTATCAGCCGAACGGCCCGGCTCACGTCGAAAAGCCGTCCGAGAGATCCGCGGTGGCGTACACGCCGGTGCGCCACGCCACGTCGAGCGCCGCCGTCAGGACTCCCCCGACGACGATCGCGCCGGCGACGAGAAGGGATGCGGGCGGAACGGCGGACCCATCGTACAGTCCGGCTGCCGCCCCGCCGATAGCCAGCACGGCTGTCGCCCCGAAACCGACGAGCAAGACCCGTTCCCGACCGACGGGTGGGACGACGCGATTGGCGCGCTCGACGGCGAACGGAAGCGTCGGCGCGTCGAGCGCCAGCGCCGGGACGACGAAGCTATCGCAGCCGACGGCGACCTCCGCCGGGGAAACGTCGTCGTCGGTGAGGATCCGATCGGCGAGCGGGCCGACCGCGGTCCGGGTTTTTGCCCAGCGATACAGCGGCTTGCTCCGGATGCGGACGGCGTCGACGGTCGCGGCAAGCGTCGTCGGCTGCTCCCGGACCGATCTGCCGACGGCGTACGCGATCGCGACGCTGCAGGGAAGCCAGACGGCGAACGCGGCACCTAACGCGAGAAGTCCGACGAAAATCGAGACGGCGATCCCGCCGAGACCGTCGAGGAAGGCTGGATTCGAAACGGCGGGCGTCGACGCGAGAACGCCAGCGAGTCGCCATCCCGCGGCGACGACGAGGCCAACCGCGACGACGGCGGCGAGCGTCCACGCGAGCGCGATGGGAGAACGGAGATACACTCGCACGCTCATATACGAACCAACAGCGGACGCGAACAAAAAGACCGCGTCGATGTGGATCGGCT
>CAYQWI010000048.1:0-9769 GCA_964421165.1 uncultured Natronomonas sp. | reverse complement strand
CCCAGACGATGTCGACGAAGTGCCAGTAGAGGCCGAAGTACTCGACCGGACGGTGGTCATCGAGGTAGTAGCCCTGGTAGGCGCGCACGAGCAGGAACGCCGCCACGACCAACCCGATCACGACGTGGACCGCGTGAAGGCCGGTGGTGACGAAGTACACCGAGGCCTGAATCGCGCTGTAGGGTTCGGGTGCCGCGCCGATCGTGACGCCGTCGACGTAGATCTTCTCCCACCACTCGAACGCCTTCACGCCCATGAACGTGAGCGCGAGCAGCATCGTCGCACCGATACTGGCGACGAGGCCCTTCGTGTTACCGCGCCGGGAGAACACCAACGCGAGGATGACGGTGAACGACGAAGTCAGCAGGACGAACGTGTTGACTAATCCGAAGATCGAATCCGGAATCGGCGTCCACGAGTGCCAGCCGGCGTGAACGCGGATGAACACGGCCGCAGAGATGAACGCACCGAAGACCAGCACGTCGGACGCGAGGAAGAACCACATGCCGAGCTTGTTCTTTTCGATGCGACCGAACGGCCACCGATCCGCGATCTGAGCCGGCGGCGCGTAGAAATCCTCGAGGCCCCATTTAATACTCGTGTACAACAGTGCGACCAGTCCAACCGCCGTCAGGACCGGATACATCGCGGTGCCTTCGAGGGCGACGGAGATCCCCGAAAGCGATGCACCCGAATCGATCGAAAGCGATTCCGCGATTCCCGAGAGCCCGAGCAAGAACACGAGGACGGAGCCGCTCACCGCGATCGGCCAGATGCTCGCGTGGGAAGCGTGTTTGTCACCGAGGACGTAATCGCTCGCCTCGTTCTCGCTCGCGTGGCCACCGTCCGTGGCGGCGGCGTGTTCGTCGTGGCCCTCGTCGATGAACTCGAGGTGACCGTTCGCGTAGGACGCTCGACCGTCCCAGTTTTCGAGCGGTGGCGGTGACGAGATTGCCCACTCGGCCGTTCGGGAGTATTGCCACGGGTTGTCCGGTGCGTCAGGCCCGGAGAGGTAGCTTTTCCCGAGGTTGTAGAACATGATGAAGAACGACAGGCCGAGTATGAACGCGCCGACCGTTCCGATCTGGTGGGATGTCACGAGCGCTTGGTTGTACTCGAAGACACGACGCGGCGTTTCCCACGCGGTAAACATCGAGAAGTACACGATGTTGAATCCCACGAAGAAGACTGCGAAGTGTATCTTGCCGAGTAGTTCGTTGTACATCTTCCCGGTCATCTTCGGGAACCAGTAGTAGACACCGCCGAAAAGCGCCGTCGCGCCGCCGAACATCACGTAGTGGAAGTGGGCAACGACCCAGTAGGTCCCTCGGAACTCGTAGTCGAGGACGATCGCCCCGAGGAAGACGCCGGTGATTCCGCCGACGATGAACAGCAACAGCGATCCAAACGCGAATAGGAACGGCGTCTCAAACCGGATCCGTCCCTTCACGAGGGTGTATATCATCGCGAACACCAGCAGGTCGAACGGCAGTGAGATACCGATCGTCGTCGCCATCATCAGCGTCTTGATTTCGAGGTTGATCGTCGTCAGGTACATGTGGTGCATCCATACCAGGAACGACTGCACCGAGATCAACACGAACGCGATGATGACCCATTTCCGACCGACGAGTCGGTTACCGGAGAACGTCTGGAAGATCTCCAGCATAACGCCGAGCGCCGGGAACAAGACGATATACACCTCCGGATGACCAAAGAACCAAAAGAGATGTCCCCAAAGCAGCGCACCGCCCTCTGTCGCCGAGAAGTAAACGCTTCCGAGGATTCGATCCGTCGAAAGTAACAGGAGCGCCCCGAGGTACACTGCGAACGCGAACAGCATCATCCAAACCGTCGCGAGGATGGACCAGGTGAACATCGGCATGTCCATCAGACCCATCCCTTCTGCTCGGGAGTGATGGATCGTAGTGAGGAAGTTTATCGTCGAAGCCGTAACTGCCGCGACAAACATCGCTATTGCGAGTACGGTTCCCGTAGATCCGATCGATGGGGTGTACGCAGGGATGTTAAGCGGCGCGTACAGCGTCCAGCCCCCGGTCATCGTTCCACCCTGGAAGAACGAGATCCCCATTAGGACACCGGAGAATGCGTACATCCAGTACGACAACGCGTTCAATCGCGGGAACGCGAGGTCATCCGCCCCAATCTGCAATGGGACAAAGTAGTTCGCGAAGCCGAACGCGAACGGTGAGAGAAACCAAAAGACCATGATTAACCCGTGTGCGGTAACAGCCTCGTTGTAGGCCATGCCGCGTCCAGCTAACACAGTGCTCAACGGATCCCACAGCTCAACGCGCAACAGAAGCGCCAACGCACCGCCGAACAGCAGGAAAAACGTCGCGGTGAGCACGTACAGAATGCCGACATCCTTGTGATTCGTCGTTACTAGCCAGCGTTTGATCGAACTCGTTGGTGGAAGTTCAGCCATCAGTCATCACCCTCGTACCATTCATCGAATTCATCCGGTTCCATAACTACGATCTCTCCATCCATCTGTGAGTGGCCAGCGCCGCACAGTTCGAAACACTCGATGAGATAACTGTTCCCGGCCTCGCCGGCGATGAACCACCCCTCGGCGGTTTGTCCGGGGATCGAGTCGATTTTCAGCCGGAGTTCGGTCGCGCCGAACGTGTGCCAGACGTCGTCAGAGGTGACATGTAATCGTATCACCTGATCCTCACCGGCTGGCACTCGCATCGTGTCGAGGGACGTCTGTCCGTTCGGATATTCGAACTCCCAGCCGAACTGGAAGCCCGTTACCTTAATATCCATGTTCCCTTCGGTCTCGATCTCCGGCTGTGACGGTCCTTCCTCGACGTACAACAAGAGCGTGTACGAGTACACCACAACGCTGATAACGATGATCGCGCTGAGCCCGAACGAGAGGAAGAGCTTCTTGCTTTTTCCACTGTCGCTTTGTGTGCTTGGTAGCTCTCCGAGCTGAGGTGCGTCGAACCCGTCATCGTCTTCGCCCGTGTCTCGATATTTATACGCATGATGGAGCGTATAAATAATCACGACGGTCCCGACGAGCGTCCCGATAACGAGGAACACGAGAAAGATCTCGTAGAAGACTTCGGCCTGGGTTTGCCAGCCTTCCGGTGCCTGTTGTACCAATACGGGGATGTCAATCATAGTATATCGTGACTTGAGTTTTGCTCAGGGTCAAATCCACTTAGCTTTTGTTGTACGAGTTTTCTAACCGTGGAGGTAAGACAGCAAAGGTTATTTGCGTAATGGCAAAATACAGTGGTAGTATAAAGGATATCGATGACAATGATGACACAGCTTTTCCCACTCGGCATCATCGGTGCGCTAGAAGCGCTTACGGGCATCACACTCGCCGTCGTCCTGCTCGTCCTCTCGGTCCTTCTGTTCGGCGGGCCGTACCGGTTCGCCAGAAAGCAGGGACTCGGAACCGCTCACGCGGTCGGGGCGGGGATCGGCGGCCTCGGGTTCGTCTTTTTGTTTCTGATCGCGCTGCAACTGATCACCAGTCCGCTGTAACCGCTCGGCAGTTTCACCGACAGACAGACGTTTGAGCGCCCATCGATCGCAACGACCGGTTTCGTCCGCGGGTTCCGTAAAAACTGGTGGCGATTCGGCCACAACTTATAATGCGAGCCCGTCGACGACGATCGCGACGAGAACCAACCCGAGGTACGCATTTGAGGCGTGGAACGCTCTGAACGCGGCACCTTCGGACTGTTCGTAGTGGAGTCGGACGACCGTCCACAGAAAGAGGCCGCCCAACAGAACCGTCGTCGCCCCGTACAGCCACCCGAGACTCGAAACGGCGGCGAGAGCGCCGGCAGCCAGAAGCGTCGCGCCGAGATAGAACACGATGTGTTTTCGCGTTTCGGTCTCGCCTCGAACGACCGGCATCATCGGGAAGCCGCCGCGCTCGTAGTCGTCTCGGTAGGCTAACGCGAGGTTATAAAAGTGTGCCGGGGTCCACAGGAAGATCACGACCGCTAACGCGAGGCCCCCGACGCCGACGGTTCCGGTAACTGCGGCGTATCCGATTAGCGCCGGAAGTGCGCCTGCAGCGCCGCCGAGGACGGTGTTTTGAACGGTGTTCGGTTTCAGTATCAGCGTGTACACGACGCTGTAGAATCCGATCGCGGCCAGCCCCAACGCGGCGGTGAGCACGTTCACCGAGAGGAACGCCCACAGTGACGCGACGGTCAACAGACCGCCGAAGGCGAGGGCGTTTCGAACCGGAACGTGATGAGTTGCGAGCGGTCGATCGGCGGTTCGTTGCATCCGTTTGTCGATGTCCCGTTCGAGAACGTGGTTGAACGTTCCGGACGCACCGATCGCTAAGACGCCGCCGCCGAGCGTCAACACGACGGTTCGGATCGTCGGCGTTCCCGCGAGCACCATCCCCGCACCTGCGACCAGACAGAGCAGCCACATCAGCCGCGGTTTCATCAGTCGGAAGTACGCGCCGACGCTCGCTTTGAGCCGGGCGAAGCCGGAGAGAGACGGTGGGGACGGCGCGACCGCCCCGTCATCGAGTTCGATCGGTTCGGGTGGCGTTTCAGGTGCGTCGTCTTCGCCCGTTTCGACCTCCAGTTGCCACGCCAACGCGACCACCAACGCTGCAAAGATGGTCATCGCGGTGAACAGGTGCAGACTCGCGACCGTCGAACCAGCTGCGAGGAACGCCCCGACCGCAGCCTGAATCGGATACAGACAGACCGCGACAGCCAACGCGGCTTTGACCCGGCGCGAGGTAGAACGCCAGCCCACGATGGCGGTTCCCACGAGGAGTCCGCCGACGACGATCGCCGCGGAGCGATGAAAGAGGGCGACGAGTACCGCCGGATCCGAGAAGTCCCCGCCACAGAGCGGCCACCCCTGACATGCAGCGGCAGCGTCGGCGAGCGCTGCAGTCGCGCCGACGACGACGAGCACGTAGACCCCGATGACAGTCGCCGCGAGCAACGAGACAAATCCTATCGAACGCATTATCGATATGCTTCGTGCGCGCCTACTTAGACTCCCCGCTTCCGGCGGATACCAAAATACTTCAGGAAGTTACGTCCAAAGCGATAGACAGCCCGATCGAAGCCTTCACCCCGGATCCTGCAGCCGCTTTGTCGGTTCGACTAGCGGATGGTGCGCGTAATCGACCCCTTGGATGTCCTCGATCGATTCGAGATTGCTTTTCCGGGCGGTTTCGGCCATTCCCAACTCGACGCGCTCGTTGAGTTGGATGACGTAGGCGTCCATCTGTTCGATTCCGAGACGATCGGCCGCCTTGACGCGATGGTGGCCGTCGGCCAAGAGCAACTCGCCCGCGTTATCGATGACGACGAGCGGCTCGGCTAACCCGTTTTCGAGTTCGTAGCGTCTCCCTTCCAGTTCGTCGGTGTACACTTTCGTCTGCGTCGGCTTTAGATCCGAGATATCGACCATTCTGCGCGTTTCGGTCGCTTCGATCCCGTGGATACTCTCGAGCGTTCGCTGGAGTTTCCCGACTTTTTCTGGGGTCGCACGCTCGATCTGAGAGCGGATCACGTCAGCGTTCGAGATGATCCCGACGAGATTTCCCGCGTCGTCGACGACCGGGAGCCGCTGAATACCGGATCGAAGGATCACCCTCGCAGCGTCCGTGATCCGCATCTCCGGATGTGCCACGATAATATCGTCGGTCATCACCTTGAATATCGGGTCGTGATCGTCCGCGAGGAGCAGATCCCTCGCACTGATGAAGCCGTCGACGTGGCGACCGTTACACACCGGAAAGCCGCTGTGGCCTTCACTGCCGGCGATTCGATCCGCGACATCCCCGGCGAGATCGTCCGGTGACACCGTCTCGACATCGCGGGTCATGTAGTCTTTCACCCTCGGTTTGTCGTCGTATTTCTGCCCGTTCGAACCGTCGTCCATTATCGAGCCAACGGCGTCGAGTGAGAAAAAGCTCACTTATTGTGGATCCGTTTCACTGGAACTCGTCGTCGGTTCCGATGAGATCCGAGTAAACCACCGCCGCGGCGTAGTCGGTCGTGATCCCGAGCGCCTCGAAGAACCGTTCGGTGATGACTTCTTGGATAACTTCGTCACGTTCGTCGGTCTCCTCGGTGAGGATTCCGACCGGTATCTGTGCGCCGGCCATGTCGGCGTGGCCGCCGGCGCTGCCGATCTCGTCGAACGCCTCCCGCAGGATCTCGCCGAGATCCCGGTCGACACCGCGAGCGCGCGCAGATATGAACACCGTCTCCTCGGTGTAGCCGAAGACGAGCGTCGTCGAGATCGACTCCATATTGAGGAGCCGATCGGCCGCCTGCGCGAGGGTATCGCGATCGGAGATTTCGTCAACGCTGCTTACGAGTATATCATCCCGTACTGTTCGGTTCGAAATCGCTCGCCTGAGAGTCTCCAACGTTTCCAAATTGATGTCTGGCGATTCTATCTGACGGAGTTTATTGCCGTCGGCCAACGGTACGAGCCAGGCCGCTGCCTCGAAATCGAATCTCGAAACGCCGCGACTGAATGCTTTCGTATCCGTCCGTATACCGTACAGCAAGCCGCTCGCGATCGCTTCGCTTGGCTCGATTTCGAACAGCGAGAGGTAGTTCGCAACGAGCGTACACGTCGCGCCGACGTCGCTTCGGAGGTCGACGAATCTCGCCTGAATCGGTTCTCTCGGCGGATGGTGGTCGATAACGATATCGATCGGCGTTTGCTCGTCGAGTCCGTCGTTTACGCCCGGACGGGAGTGATCGACGAGCGCGAACGCGTCGAACTCCGAGAGGTCCGATTCGGGGGTGAGATTTCGGAGTTCGAATTCGAAGAGGTTGACCAATGCCCGGTTTTCCTGATGGTTAATCTCGCCATAGTAACACACCTCGGCGTCGATGCCCGCGTCAGCCGCGATTCGCTGTAGGCCGACACCAGACGCGATGGCGTCGGGATCGGGGTTGTCATGAGCGACGATGGCGAGCCGGCCGTCGATATCTCGGAGGATGCTCCGGAGCTTCCGAGGGCGGATCCCCTCATCGCCAGCGAGACCCAGCAGTTCCTGTCCGGTTTCTTCGGCGAGATTGACGACCTGATCGGCGTCTTCGGTGATTTCGCGTTTGACTGCCGGATCGATCGAACCACTCAGACAGGCCATCACGAACGCGTCCGGATACGCCGATCGAGCGGCCCGGACGCGCGTCCGGAGTTGTTGGGTATCGTCGGGAGCGATGACGACCGAGTCGATCGCTCCGGCGACCGTCCGGATCGCGCCGACGTCCGCTGTGTCCACGTTCCGGGTGTCGATTCCGTGTTCGCGAAGTGTTTCGGCCCGCTCGTCCTCCTCGACGAGTGCGAGAAGCGTCCCCGGACGCTCGGCTAGCCGTTGGACGAACGAGAGTCCGGCAGCGTCGTATCCCAACAGCAGCCGGTTCATGTTCGATGATGTGACCTCGGCGGGTTAAAACGTACTGGAGCCGATCTCACAGGAGAGCGGCGGCCGCATCGAAGGCGACTCCGTCGAAGAGGAAAAGCCCCGGCAGCAACACGACGGTCACGACCGCCGCGACGAGGATCGCCACGTACAGCGCCGTCGGGTACCCCTCGATGGATCTGGATTCGACCGGTTCTTCGATCCACATCGCCTTGACGACGCGGCTGTAGTAGTACAGACTCAACGCGCTGTTCACCGCGCCGACGAAGGCGAGCCACCAGACGCCGGCACCGACGGCTCCCGCGAACAGATAGTATTTCGAGAGGAAACCGCCGCCGACCGGGAGCCCCGCCAGCGAAAACATGAATATCGTCATCGCGACACAGGCGACCGGTGCCGTTCGCGCGAGCCCGTTGTAATCCTCGAAGGTCCGGCCGATATCCCAGTGTTCGACCAGCGCGACGAACAGGAACGCCCCGGTGTTCATGAATCCGTAGACGAGCAGATGAAGCATGCTCGCGCCGAGGACTGTCGTCTCCGCACCCGTCCCCCCGACGTTCGTCAGCGCGGCCAGCCCGATCAGGACGTATCCCGCGTGTCCGATCGAAGAGTACGCGAGCATCCGCTTGACGTTCTCCTGTGTGGCTGCCGCGAAGTTCCCGACGGTCATCGTGACGACGGCGAGCACCTGAAAGACGAGCACCCAGTCGATCGTCGCCGCGACCTCCTGGATCGGGAAGCCGACCAGAAGTACACGGAAGGCGACGACGAAGCCGGCCGCCTTCGAGGCCGAAGAGAGAAACGCCGCGACGGGAGCGGGTGCGCCCTCGTAGGCGTCAGGCGCCCAAAAGTGGAACGGGACAGAAGCGGTTTTGAACGCGAAGCCGCCGATGACCATCAACAGCCCGATTCCGAGGATCGCGGGATACGTCTCGGTGGCCTCACCGACCGAGGCGGCGACATCCGAGAGGAGCAGACTTCCGGTCGACGCGTAGACGAGCGAGATTCCGTAGATGAGGATCCCCGACGACAGCGCTCCGACGAGGAAGTATTTCAACGCCGCCTCGACCGATCCGCGGTTGTTCTTTAAATACGCGACGAGTGCGTACGACGGCAGACTGGCGAGTTCCAGCGAGATGAACACGACGACCAGACTGTTAGCGGAGGCCATGAGCGACATTCCGGTCGCAGCGAGCGTGATGAGCAGGTAGTATTCGGCCTTATACGGCAGTTCGCGGATGTAATCCAGCGACGCGATCGAGACGAGCGCGGTCACGCTCCCGAAGATGAACGTGAAGAACAGGCTCATCTCGTCGACGACGAGCTGTCCGCCGAACAGTTCGACACCGCCCGAGGCGGCCTCGGAGAGCAAGAGCGCGCCCGAAGCACCGAGGGCGGCCACCGATCCGGCCACTGTGACACCACAGAGCAGGCCGTCGTACGTTTCGTCCGGGCTCAGCGAGTCGACGAGGAACAGCGCCAGCGCCGCTGTGAGGAACGCGGCGACCGGCGAGAGCAGGAGCCATTCGTTTACCATCAGATCTCACCTCCGAAATCGAATTCGATCACGTCGAGCGTCGCGTCCCGAATCATCTCGAAGACGAGGTCCGGGGCGACGCCCAACACGATGATAAGGACGACGAGCGTCACCAGCGGGACGATATCGTGAATCGGTGCCCGCGAGAGTTCGTAGTCGGTTTCGAGCCGATATGGTCCGAAGAGCGATCGCTGCATCGCCCACAGCAGATAGCCGGCGACGATGACGATACCGAACATCGCGATCGCGGTGAAAAGCGGCGCGGCCGGGAGAACGGTGGATTCGAACGCCCCGAGGAAGATGAACAGTTCACCCATAAATCCGGCCATCAACGGCAGCCCCATGTAAGCGAACGCGCCGGCGACGAACACCGTCGCGGTGACGGGCATCTTTCCGGCCAGTCCGGACACGTCGCCGATCATCCGCGTGTGGGTCGCGTTGTAGAACACGCCGACGGTCATGAACAGGAGCCCGGAGATGAGCCCGTGTGCGATCATCTGGAACGTCGCCCCGCCAACGCCGTAGACGGTGTAGGCGATGAGCCCGAGGATGACGTACCCCATCGAGGAGACGGACGAGTAGGCGACGATCCGCTTGAGATCCTGTTGAGCTAACGCGAGCAGCGCGCCGTAAATGATCGAGATCACCGCGATCGCGGCGATCGGCACCGCGAACATCGCGGCCTGTTCGGGGAGCATCGTGAAGTTAAATCGAAGCAGCGCGTACGTTCCCATCTTCAACAGGACCCCGGCCAACAGCACGGAGACGGGCGTCGGAGCCTCGACGTGGGCGTCCGGCAGCCACGTGTG